>JAGAEK010000044.1 GCA_017828835.1 Oscillospiraceae bacterium
AAGATAATACTTGCCTCCGTAATATAGGACGTTCGTCCCGAAAACGGGTTCTGCGTCGCTTTCCGAGACGCCGGTTTTGAAAATGTGGTTAGCGGTCTTTATGTTGCCGTAACCATGGTCAATACCGATGATAAAAGTGCTTTTCAGTTGCTTCATGGTTTTTTCATTTTCCTTTCTTCCGGTCTTTCCCGGATGTCAATTTAATTATGGTTATGTCTTTTCCACGATGTCGTTGTTTGGCTTTTCAGCCGGATACTTTCATAAGCACCACTCCTTTCATATTTTTTCGAATACTGCTCCCACCCTAAAAACGACCGCTCGTGAGACTTTAGGTGGGAGCAGTTATTTATAGTTGGATATTGTATTTCGTCCGGTGCCCCATTCCTTGCCGATCTTTCAGCAGTTTTTAGTACTTGCTCATTTTGAACAAGTACTAATGCCATATTCTTTGCCTGTTCTTTCGGCTGTGCTCCGGATTGCTGGTACTGGCAAATAATTTGCCAGTACCAAACTACCCGTATAACGGTTGACTCTGAAATTATGTGTTCTTTCATTTGGTAAGTGGCAATTCTTGCCACTTACCAAAACGGTGTGTTGATTTCCTCTAAAGCCATCATTTGAACCGCTTTCTGTCAAAAACGTTTACTTAACGCAAATGATCTTTTGGTACTTCCTCAAAATGAGGAAGTACCAAAAGCTTTATAATACGCTCATCTGATTTTGTGGTAAGTCCTCATTTTGAGTACTTACCATATACGTAACACCTTTTCCTTTACAGTCTTTTCAGCTTGTCTTGATTCAGGTATTCCCGTACGTCATTCGTCATTTTCTCCTCTCCTTCCATAAAGATTTTTTCGTTCCCCTCCCAAAAAGGTGGGAGCAGTAATCAAATATTGTTTTTCCTACTTTTCCGGTGACGTGGAAATGTGTTTGTATATCCTCCTAATATATAACGAGATAACTGGGCATGAATTATTCCTGAGATCAAATAAATTTTTATTATTTTTGCAAAAACAAAAAACAGCGCCGACCTTTTTTTGAGATCGGCACTGAGATTTCGTTTTTTTTATTCGACTTTCAACCTTGTTTTTTGGATAAAAACCTTGCGCAGCTTTGCGATTCTTTTTGAAACGCCGCTGTTGCCTGCCATGCCGACGGCTTTCGCAACCTCCGTTTGCGTGTATCCGTACATGATCATTTTCAGAATGATCCTATCTTTTTCGTCGATGGATTTCCAGAATTCTTCAACTGTTATATTTGAGATTGCGAATTCCTCGGGGTTCAGATATGGATGACGCCGCAGCCTTTCCACGTCGGGATCGGGAAGCGTCGGATGCTTTGTGTCGAGGTGATACCAACCTCGCTCGTGTTCGATCGCTTTGAAATTCTGTATGATTTTCGGATTGAAATCTTCAAAATCGGACAATTCGTGGATCAGCTTTGCGAGCTTTTCATATTCCATAACGTCGAGCATCGTTCCGACGGCATTCTTCAAAAACGCATCCGCTTTCTGCTCGAAGTCCGGATCGGTAAAATCGAACCGGCTGAAAATGGCGTCAAGGACGTCTTCGTGATTGACCGCGATCTCGTACACGGCGTCGGATACCAGGTCTTCTGTATTGTCCCGCATCTCGAGAAGCGGATTGCCTTGATTGTCAAAAAGATTGTCGCCGATCCCGTTGAAGATCATTCTGTTTTCAAAATATTTGGACGGTGTGCCGGTCCCTTTTGCGCGGACTTGTTTTTCAAATTCCGCGTTCATGATCTTTTTGACGTGTCCCATATCGGCTACTTTGTCCGAACTTCTTGATTTGGGATCGGAGATTTTTGCCGTCGTCCAGTCGTGTTTTTTGAAAAACGCTTTCAGCTCGTCCAGCGTCGGAACACGATCGAGGTCGAGTAAGGTTGTATCGAGTGGCATGGCTGTGCTCCTTTCGGGTGGTTTATTATGACTGTATTCTACCAAACGATGTGTACGAAACAACGGACAGTCGTATGCGAATAATAGAGTTTTAAAACATCAGCAAGGACAATTATAATCACGAATATGTGATTAAAAACACGAAATCGGTCGAAACGCAACCTCGAATTATAAAGTATTTTGATTATCACCGATAATAGGACGAAGGACCTATTTTGCTGGCTTTGTTGATTTTTGAAAAAACGGACATACAGTTCAATTCTGCTTATATAATATCACCATTTCGCAAAATCTCACAAAACACCGCAACAACGCAAAATCGAAAAACGAAACAAAGCACGGCGTTGACCTTTCCGGATCGACGCCGTGTTTCATTTTTCTATGCTGCTTTATATTATCTCATACTTCGGACGATACGATCTGTTGACAAGCCTGTACCCGAGATCGACAGAATTGAAGGAGCCGCATTTGTTCTCGGGCTTGAGACAGGCGGTCTGGAAGTCGTCAAAGGGGAGCACCCCCTTTTCAAGGATGGCGTTGGTGACGAATTTAAAAGCGTACCGGTACAGCGCCTCATCTTTGAATGCCTTGTCCGCAAAATCGGTATATATGCAGTTGTTCAGCACAAAGCCGTTCGCGTACTGAAGCCCTCCGTAACTCATACCGATCAACCGGTCTTCTGAAAAGATCCCAAAGAGTAACTCCGTCATTTCGTCGCTTTTAAGAATATCGCGCTTATACAGTTCTCTTTTGTAATAATCGATCTTCGGCGAAACGCTTCCTTTCTCTATGAAGTAGGCGCTTATCATTTCAAGATCGTCGTAACGCAGTTCCCTCATCGTGATCCCTTCCGGGGCGGTCAATTCGTAAGGCGCGCCGCTATATACGCACTCGTCGAAATAATTGAGCTCGTTTATTTTTATCCCGTATTCGAGTAAAGCCGAGGTGACGGCGTCGACGTCATCCGACGAGAATAAGCACATCTCAAACCGATCGTCCGAGAACAGTTTCAGATATTCGGAGATAAGAGCAAAATCTTCACTGATAATGTCGCCCCAAATCTTATCGCCGATCTCGTAAAACCATACGAAACCACGTCGGAAGTCGTCGCCGATATAAAGCCCCGCGCCGCCGTTGACCTTTGTCGTGACCGCCATATATCCCCATTTCAAAGCGTCCTTCTCAAGAAGGTACTCTCTGATTTCATCCGGATCGGCGACCTTTAACTGCTTGAATTCATGCGTCAGTCTTGCGGCGACGGTATCATTATGGAAGTCCCCGTACCAGCATTCCGCTTTTTCGTACTTTTTTCTGTACTCCGAAGGCGTTATTCCGTACTGCTTCTTGAAAGCGCGGGAGAAGCTTTCATGCGAGGTATATCCGCAGTCAAGCGCAATTTCGAGGATGCTTTTCTCGGACATACGCAGATCGAGAGCTGCCGATTTCAGGCGGGTGAAAAGGACATATTCCATCACGTTGAAGCCGGTGTGAGCAAGAAACAGGCGATTGAAATAATCGGTCGAGAAGCCGGCGTTTGCGGCGACGTCCTCGATGGAGATATCGCTGTTCTTTTTCTCTTTGTTTATGTATTGGATCGCTTTGGTTATAAGTTCGCTGTTTTCCATTTTGCGAGTGCTCCTTTCGATTTCAGAGCGACGGTCGACCTCGTCTGTGAGTATATTGTATCACATCTCGCAGGGGATTTCTTGACAGAAAACGCGAAGTTGCGGGTACGAGGGGGACCCCAAAAGAAACATTTTTTATATAAGCCCTTGACATTATGGGTTATATCCCCTATAATAATAATGGAAAGCATCGAAAGGAGAATTGATATGCCAACGATCAGCTATTTTTACGGTATAATCATTGTAATGTATTTACGCAACAAGGAACACAATCCACCGCATGTCCACGCTATCACGCAGGATTTCGACGCGCCGTTTCTGATCTCCACCGGCGAGATTATGGAGGGCGAATTTCCACCCAAAGCAAAGGCGCTCGTCAAGGAATTTATATTGAAGAATCAGAATGATCTTTTGGAAATGTGGGAAACTGAAAAATACAAGAAGCTGCCGCCGCTTGACTGATCTTTCTCGAAGGAGGTATTCGATATGTTTCATAAAGCGATCGGTTTGAAGCTGCTTGAAGGCACCGCGCTGGAAGTTTCTTACGAAGACGGGGCGGTCAAGCGCTACGATATGCGCAAGCTGTTTCCGAAGTATCCGCAGCTTAAAGCGTTGGAAGACAGAGCGCTGTTTTTATCGGCGAAAATGATCGGCGCGTACGGTATAATCTGGAACGACGAGCTCGATATTGACACCGAGACCATTTATGAGGACGGCGAAACGATTCGAAAGGAGAACGTGATGATCCATCACGCTTCGTCTCGGGCGGTCTCGGCGGCTCGGGCGAGCGCGGGCGTTTCTCAAAAACGGCTCGCCGAGCTTACAGGGATCGATCAATCCGATATTTCAAAAATCGAGAGGGGCGTTTCAAATCCTTCGGTTGCAACGCTCGAAAGGATCGCCGAAGCGCTCCACGGGCAACTGTCGATCACCATTGACGTCCCTACTGCTTAACACAAAAGCGGCAGAGTTTGAAGCTCTGCCGTTTTTGAAGTCAGCCGTTTGTTAACTTTCAGTTATGCCGATCATAAAGCAGTTATATGTGCTGAATAACACAAATTACATC
>JAGAEK010000002.1 GCA_017828835.1 Oscillospiraceae bacterium
GCCGTCGGGACCGCTTTCCTCCGTATATTCTCCGACGTAGATCCGTCCTTTTAAATACGTTCCGGTCGCCAATATCACTTTTTTGACGTTGTATACCGCGCCGAGCGCCGTTACTACCGCACTCACCGCCCCGTTATCCGTTTTCAGCTCAACTATTTCCGCTTGCTTTATATCGAGATTTTTCTCTTTTTCAAGCGCCTGTTTCATATAACAGTGGTATCTGACTCTGTCCGACTGCGCCCGAAGCGACCTCACCGCCGGACCTTTTCCGCCGTTCAGCATCCTGCTCTGCAAAAAGGTCGCGTCCGCGGCTTTTGCCATTTCTCCGCCGAGAGCGTCGATCTCTCTCACCAGACACCCTTTTGCCGCGCCGCCTATCGACGGATTGCACGGCATGTTTCCTATTGCGTCCAGCGACATTGTAAATATAACCGTTTTTGCGCCGAGTCTTGCCGCGGCAAGCGCCGCCTCGCAACCCGCGTGGCCCGCGCCGACCACTGCAACGTCATAGTTTCCGGCGTTATATTTAATTCTCTCGCTTACTTTTTCCATTTCGTCTTCTCCCCTATGTTTCACGTGAAACACTGCAAAAACGCACGCGCCGATCAGTTACCGACGCAGAATTTTGAAAATACTTCGTTTATTACGTCTTCCGAAACGTTGTTTCCGCTGAACTGCGCAAGTGCTTCCGCGGCTGATTGTGCGCAAACCTCGACCGCGTCGAACGTAACGCCCGCCCGAAGAGCGTCTATCGCCTCTTTGATACACGCGTCCGCCCGGCTTATACACGAATATTGCCGTTCGTTCGAAACGATCGGCTCGTGTTCGTCCCTCAAAATCAATCCAACAGCCGACAACAGCTCTTTTTCCAGCTCGTCCATACCGTCTCCGTTGAGTGCGGATACCGAAACAATGCGTTTAAAACCAAGCGTTTTCGCAATATCGGCGTTATTTCCCGCGATATCCTTTTTGTTAACGGCGGCAACAACGTTTTTACCCTTCAAAAGCTCTGCGATTTTCAGATCCCGATCGTCCAACGGCTTTGAACCGTCAAAAACGGCAAGTACGACGTCGGCAGAATAAAGCTTTTTTCTCGCTCTTTCGACACCCATCTTTTCTATTTCGTTATCCGATTCGCGTATACCCGCCGTATCGTACAGTTTCATTATAACTCCGTCCAACGAAACTTCCGCCTCGACAACGTCTCTTGTCGTACCGGCGGTCTCCGAAACGATACTGCAATCCTCTCCCGCGAGCGCGTTCATTATAGTTGATTTCCCGACGTTCGGTTTTCCCGCTAAGGTGCATTTTACACCGTTTGATATCAATTTTCCGGTTTCGTATCCCAAAACGAGCTTTTCGAGTCTCTTTTTTATCTTCAAAAGCTCGCCCATAAGACTTTGCTTCGTCATTTCTTCAACGTCTTCCTCGGGATAATCGGTCCACGCGGCAAAATGCGCGCACACCCCGGCGATCATCGAATATATTTCGTCCGTCTCTTTTCCGAGTCTGCCCTCCAGCCTGTCGCGCGCCGTCTCGATACTGCTCTTGCCCTTCGCGGATATAAGCTCCATCACCGCTTCCGCCTGCGAAAGCGACATTTTGCCGTTCAGAAACGCCCTTTTAGTAAACTCTCCCGGTCCTGCGATCTCCGCGCCCGCGGACACAACGCTATTCAAAACTCTGGCAAGTATCCTGTCGTTTCCGTGGCAAAAAAACTCCACCATATCCTCTCCGGTGTAGCTGTGCGGCGCACAGTATACGAGCGCGACAACGTCGTCAACGGTTTCGTTTTTCTCCGTACCGACCGTTTTTATCTTTCCGTATTCAGCGCAATATCCTCCGAGCTCCCGAAGTTTTTTCCCGCCAAAAAAAACTCTGTCGGCAACCGAAATCGCATCGTCGCCGGTGATCCTGACAACTCCGATAGCACCTTCTCCCGACGGTGTTGCTATTGCCGCGACGGTACTCCCGTCGCTTTTTTTAACGTATTTTTCGTTGATTTTTTCGGTTTTCATCTTTTTTACTCGCTTCTTTTTATACTTTTAGCATATTTGTTGGCAGATTATACTGTTTGTATTAGCGTTTTTAATTTCCCGAAACAGAAAAAGAGGATTTCTCGCAGAAATCCTCTTCGTCAAACCAAGAGTTACCGATCGGTACAAATCCGAAAATTTTTCGAATCGATACCGCTCCTCAATCGATTTAAAATTGCTTAACCGAGATCGATTTTGCCGTAGAGGGGCTTGTCAGCGGCTTCGTCTTTCACGTGATTCAAAGTCGATACTTCGCCGTTAACCTCAACTTTTGCTTCGTCTTCTTTGTCTTCCGTACGCGGACGGTTATATTTGCTCTTGCGGTCGTCTCCGTCGCGTCCTCTTGAAAAAGACGACGAACGGTATCCGGGCTTTTTGACGTCCGGACAGACAACGACCTTACGTCTGGGCTCGTCTCCGATAGACTTGCTCGACACTCCGTCGATCTTCTGTATCGCGGCGTGTATAACTCTTCTCTCATAAGGGTTCATGGGTTCAAGAGTTATATTTCTGCCGTTTTTGATCGCCTGTGCCGCGACTCTTTTTGCAAGAGCGGTCAGTGTTTCTTCTCTTTTTTGTCTGTAATCTCCGATGTCGATGCTGATCTTCAAAAATTCTCCCTCGACCTTATTGATAACGAGCGACGTCAAATACTGCAGCGCATCGAGCGTTTCTCCGTGTCTTCCGATCGCGATCCGGAGTCCTTCGCCTTCGATCGTGAACAACATTCTTCCGTCGTCCTCGGTCGTCGTATTGATCGAGATGTCCGTAACTCCCATTTCTCCCAGCACCGCCGTGAGATATTCTCTGGCTGCGCTTTCTTTTGTTTCCGGTACTATGATCTTGACTTTAGCCGGTACTGCTTTAAAAAGTGCTTTTTTCGGCATTGCGATTATCTCAAAATCCGCTGAATCTTTTTCAATTCCCGCTTCTGCGCAGGCTTTTTCCAATGCCTCGTCTACTGTGCGTCCTTCCGCAATAATTTCTTTTTTCAAAACTAACCCTCCGTTACATTAAATCCTCGTCTGTAACCTCTACGTATTCCTCGCCGTATTTTTCTGCGTCTCTTTTTCTTGCTTCCGCGAGTTTGGCTCTGTTTATTTCCTTTGCAGTCATTACTTTTTCTCTGTCTTCTTTTGCCACAACTTCGCCTTCGGCAAGTTTTTTGGTCACTTCCGCCTTAAGGTCCTTACGGTTTTTCTTCTCTTCTTCTTCC
>JAGAEK010000045.1 GCA_017828835.1 Oscillospiraceae bacterium
AAAAAGAACTTGCCGATACCGAAAAACGTGAGTCTTTGAAAATTTACGGAGATATTCTGTCTTCCAATTTATTTTCGTTTTCAAAAGGCGATAAAAGCGTGACTTTGTTCAACTTTTACGATAACTCCGACGTAACCATACCGCTTGATCCGAAACTGAACCCGCAGCAGAACGCTCAGAAATATTATTCCGACTACAAAAAAGCCTGTAACGCCGAAAAAATACTTACAGAACTTATTCTGAACGAAGAAACCGAAATACAGTACATCGAATCGATCCTCGATTTGATCTCCCGCGCATCATCCGATGCGGAAATATCTTCGATACGTGAAGAATTGATGTCTCAGGGATATATCAAAAACCGTAAAGCATCATCTTCACAGTCAAAAAAACTTCCGCCCCTGAAATACGTCTCTTCAGACGGATTCACAATACTTTCCGGAAGGAATAATCTGCAGAACGACCGTTTGTCTCTCAAAGATTCCCGCCCGGACGACCTCTGGCTCCACACTCAAAACGTCCACGGTTCACATACCGTAATCGTCCGTAATAACGCGCCTTCTATCCCGAATTCAACTATCGAACAGGCCGCCATTATCGCCGCCTATAACTCAAAAGCGCGAAATTCCGTCAACGTCCCGGTAGACGTAACTCCGATCAAATACGTCAGAAAAGCCGCCAACGCAAAGCCCGGAATGGTGCTTTATGACAAATACCGTACCGTTTTCGTATCTCCGGATTCCGATCTGGTCGCAAAACTTTTATCCAAATGATTTTTACGAAATAAAAAAACTTCGTCCGATATGAAATCGGACGAAGTTTTTGTTTTTGCATCAGTAAACCTTTTTCGATTTTTTGACCTTGCGATATACGTTAATCGAGATCGAGCCGCCTATCGCTGCAACCAAAAATCCCGGTATTATCCACCTGTTTCCGCCTGTGTCGGTCCTGACCTGAGTCCAAAGGTCGTCGATCAGCAAATTCGTTTCCGCGGACAGGCTGAGATAAACCTCCGTATTTTCTATTATCTCATCGGCGGGATATACGACCTCGTCAGAGGTTATCTCTTCGTCAAGCTCTTCAAACGCACCCGTGTGAGGCGTCGCGTAGCCGATATACTCCGCCGTCGCTACCGCGACCTCCGTCTCGCACATAAAATTGATATACATCTCTGCGGCTTCTTTATTCTTCGCTCCCGTCGGTATACACATCGAATCGGTGAAAAGATTCGTTCCTTCCTCCGGAACAGCCCAGGCAAGATCCGGATTCTCTTCCATCATCACGATCGCGTCGCCTGCATAATAAGGCGCGATCAACGCTTCTCCGCTTTCCATCTTGTCGAAAATCTGATCCATATAGTAGGCTTGGAGCAACGGCTTCTGTTCTTTGAGCTTTTCAGCCGCTTTCTCTAACTCTTCTTCATTTTCCGTATTAAACGAATAACCCAACAGTTTGAGCGCTATACCGAAAGCGTCGCGAGAGTTGTCGATCATAATGATATCGCCAATAAATCTCTCGTCCCAAAGTATCGACCAGCTTGTCACCTCGTCAGCGTCAAGTACCGTTGAATCATAAATTATACCGAGCATACCCCAGGTATAAGGCACGGAATATTCATTGTCGGGATCATATTCCAGGCCCTTGTATTTTTCGTCTATATACTGATAGTTCGGTATGTTTTCAAAATTCAGCTTTTGAATCATACCTTCCTTTATCATACGGCTGACCATATAGTCAGACGGAATAATTATATCATAGCTGACTCCGCCGCTGCGCAGTTTCGCATAAAGCTCCTCATTCGAAGCAAACGTCGAATAATTGACCTTTATTCCCGTCAGCTCTTCAAACGCTTTATTGACGTCAAGCGAATCATCCGAACCGTCCGAGATATATTCGCCCCAATTGAAAACGTTTATCGTAACGTTCTGACCGCGGAATTTCTGATAGTAGTCATAATCTTCCACAGAAACTTCCGTGTTTCCGTCTGCGTATGAAATACAGAAAAGCGAACCGAAAACGATCAAAAACACCAATATAAAACAACTGATTTTTTTCATACTGATTCGACCTTTCTCTTAAGCGTATTCGCTTTCTTTTCTTTCGCCGAATCTTTAAGATATACTATCAGCAGCACCGTCATCGTAACGATAAAAATTATCGTTGAAAGCGCGTTGACCTGCGGGCTTACTTTCCTTCTTGTCATAGAATATATCTTTATCGGAAGCGTCTGAGATTCCACTCCGCTCGTGAAATAGCTGATAACGAAATCGTCGAGCGAATAAGTGAACGCCATAAGTGCTCCCGAAACTATTCCCGGCGAAATTTCGGGTATGACAACTTTGATAAACGCCTTGAACGGACTGCATCCGAGATCCATTGCCGCTTCGTAAATATATCTGTCCATCTGTTTCAGCTTCGGCAAAACGTTCAGAATAACGTAAGGCACGTTAAAGGATATATGCGCGAGTATCAGCGTCGTATATCCGAGCTCTATCTTCAAAAAGATAAACAGCAGCATAAGCGACACACCGGTCACTATTTCCGGGTTCAGGATCGGAAGATACGTAACGTCCATAACAACGCTTCTGAACTTCTTGTTCATCTTGTCGATACCTATCGCCGCAGCCGTTCCCAAGATCGTTGCCAGAACAGTGGATACCGCCGCAATAATAAGAGTATTTATAAGCGCTTGTATTATCTCTTCGTTGTTGAACAGCTTCTCATACCATCCGAAGGTAAATCCCGTCCACTTCGAACGGCTTTTTGATTCGTTGAAGGAATACGCCATCAAAACGAATATCGGAGCATACAAAAACAAAAACACAAGTCCCGTATATATCTTTGACACTTTTTTCACAGCAGCATACCTCCTTCATCCTCGCTGAACTGGTTGAAAATACTCATACACAAGAGCATTATTACCATCAGAACAAGTGAGATCGCAGAACCGAGATTCGGATTGTAGGCCGCACCGACAAACTGCAGATCGATCAAATCGCCTATCAAGAGGTTTGCGCCGCCTCCGAGCATTCTCGAAATAATAAACGTACTTACCGCAGGAACGAATACCATCGTAATTCCCGAGGAAATACCTGGCTTCGAGAGAGGTACTTTGACTCTGAATAAAACCTGTGCCGGGCTAGCGCCGAGATCCTGCGCCGCCTCTATTACTATAGGATCTATCTTCAGCATGATCGTATAAAGCGGAAGTATCATAAACGGAATGTAGTTATAGACCATTCCGAGCACTACCGCCCCTTGAGTATTTATAAGCTCAAACGGTCCCAAACCGAATAATCCGAAAAATTTGTTTATAAGTCCGTTCTTCTCAAGCAACGTCATCCATGCGTACGTTCTGAGCAGAAAATTCATCCACATCGGAACCATGACGAGCATCAGCATTATTCTGCGCTTGTGTTCCTTGCGGCGAGACATTATATATGCAAACGGATATGCCAAAACAAGACATATAACCGTCGATATGACAGCGAGCCATACCGATTTCACAAGGGTAGACGTATATTCTCCTACCTTCGTTATATTTTCGATCGTAAAAGCTCCGTTCGCATCGGTAAATGCAAAATATATAACAAGACCGAGCGGAATGATGGTAAACACCAGCATCCATACCAAATAAGGAGTCGCGAAGAGTTTTTGACGCATTTCCATTACCTCCTCTTTGCAGAAAAACTGCTTCAAAATCTTATATTTTTTCCTCTTCGCTTTCTTCCTGAGGTTTTTTCATAATGTGTATATCTTCGGGATAAAGATCGATCCCTATCATCGTTCCGGGAGCCTGACATACCGTCGAATGTATTATCCATTTGCTTCCGAAAGAATCGACCAGCATCTCATAGTGTACGCCCTTGAATATCGCCGACTCCACCATTCCCGTTATCTTTCCGTTTTCAGGAGAAGTTACCTTGATATCTTCAGGTCTTATAACAACGTCGACACGTTCCATCGGATCGAATCCGCTGTCGACACACTCAAACGTCTTGCCCGCGAACTCGACCTCATAGTCCTTATGCATAAGTCCGTCGATAATGTTGCTCTCTCCGATAAAATCGGCTACAAAAGCATTCTTCGGCTCATTGTATATATCCTGAGGCGTTCCTATCTGCTGGATTACACCGTCCTTCATAACGACGACGGTATCAGACATAGTCAACGCTTCTTCCTGATCGTGTGTAACGTATATAAACGTAATTTCAGCGCTCTGCTGTATTTTCTTCAGCTCTATCTGCATCTCTTTGCGCAGCTTCAGATCCAGCGCTCCGAGAGGCTCGTCCAGCAGCAGCGCCTTCGGGCGGTTGACTATCGCTCTCGCGATTGCGACTCTCTGCATCTGTCCGCCGGAAAGATACTGAATGCTCCTTCCTTCATATCCGCGCATATTGACAAGCTCTATCGCTTCTCCTACCTTCGCTCTTATTTCCTTCTCCGGCAGTTTTTTCAATCTCAGACCGAACGCCACGTTTTCGTAAACGTTCAAATGCGGAAAAAGAGCATAACGCTGAAACACGGTATTCACCTGTCTTTTGTGAGGCGGCATACCGTTGATCTTTTTTCCGTCAAAATAAATTTCACCTTCATTCGGTTCGACAAATCCGCCGATTATCCTCAGCGTCGTTGTCTTTCCGCAGCCGGACGGCCCCAAGAAGGTGACAAATTCTTTGTCGCGTATATCAAGGTTTATCCCTTTCAATACGCGCTCGCCGTCAAACGTAACGACGATGTTTTTTAAACTGATGATGTAATTTTCTTCCAATTCTGCATCCCCCTTTGCGGATTTCAGTCACGCACGTTAATAAATTTTTTTTAAAAAACCTGTCGACCCCATGAGCTTTTGACGCCGCGCCCCGCAAAAGGATTGCTAATCGTAGTAAAATACTCGTTTTAGACGGCGCATACGCTCATGCGGAGCAAATCACTTTGCCCAACAGATGCAAAACAACCGATATACAGTATACATTGATATATGCAAATGTCAAGGATTTTTTCAATATTTTTTTGTATTTTTCTTCATTTTTTGATTTTTTAGCGTTTTATCTGTATTATTTCCAAAAAAAATTGTAAATTTCTTATAAATCCTCTTTTTTTCTCTTGAATACTGCTTTTTTCTCCTCAAAGTCCCGTTTTCTCGTTCTTTTGCGTCCGCAGACTTATTTTTCATTAAAAATATACCCGCATATTACCCAAACAAATCAAATTTTCTTGACAGCAAGCCTCCTCTGAGTTAAAATATAGATAATTGTATTTTTAATCTCATTTTATGAATATTCTATTATTAATATAAATGCTGATTTAGATGCAAAAATTAAATAAAGGTAGTGATAAAATTGCCTCCGATCATTCTTTATGCCGTTATCGGCGTATCCGGACTCATCATCGGCGGAGTTATCGCTTTCTTCCTC
>JAGAEK010000046.1 GCA_017828835.1 Oscillospiraceae bacterium
GCCGTGGAGACCGTCCGATATGGTTCAGAGAGAGGGACGCATCCTCCGTCAGGGTAACGAAAACGACAAGGTAAAAATATTCCGTTATATCACGAAAGCAAGCTTTGACGCTTATTCGTGGCAGTTACTTGAAACAAAGCAGAGATTTATCGGTCAGATCATGTCCGGAGACGCCGTCATGCGCGAAGGAACGGATATAGACGATGCGGTCCTTAATTATGCGGAAGTGAAAGCTCTTGCGGTAGGAAACCCGAAGATCAAACGCAGAGTCGAAGTCTGCAACGAGCTTGACAAGTACAGGATACTTCAGCGCGACTATATGGAAGAACGCAGAGAAAAAGAAAAAGCGCTTATGCAGCTGCCGAAACAGATAGAGCATCAGAAAGATATTATCGCAAAATGCGATATGGATATCAACGCGTATCAGAAAGAAAAAGTCGACTATAAATCCATACCGTATGAAGAACAAAAATCGATCCGCGAGGCGATATACACGGCTGTCTGGGC
This sequence comes from Oscillospiraceae bacterium, assembly GCA_017828835.1. Taxonomy (GTDB): domain Bacteria; phylum Bacillota; class Clostridia; order Oscillospirales; family Ruminococcaceae; genus RGIG8367. Next base: position 508 of record JAGAEK010000046.1, read on the forward strand.
AAATCAGAACAATCCTCACCCGGTCGACGTTCTGACTTTCCAGGGATTTAAAGTGACCGTTCCCGCTTATATGATGCCGAGACAACCGGGTATAAAACAGGCGGCGGAAAAACCGGATGAGAACGCTTCGCCGTCAAGACGTCCGATCCCGTACGTGACTCTGAACAAAAACGGAACGTATTATATCGAAATAGAATCGGAATCCGGAATTACGAAAAGACTCAACAATTTCCTTGAAAATCTGAGCGAGCAAAAGGCAAAATACGAGAACGTTCTCTCCTATCTTGAAAACAAGCTCAGTATCGCGGAAGAAGAATTAAGCAAAGAAGCCAAAGGGTATGCAGATGAGATCGACGCTCTGAGAGCCGAACTGGATCTGTTAAACGAAGAATTAGGGGTGGCATAATAATGGCAAGTACGGTATCAACAAATCTTCCGGTCATGTCAATAGACAGGACGGTAAATATGCTCAGCGAATCGTATCTGAGCATTTTAAACGCAAATCTTTCCCCCAAAGCGTTACCTTCCGTAATGCTTTGGGGACCGCCCGGCGTGGGTAAATCTCAGGCGGTAAGACAAATAGCGAAAAACATTGAAAAAGGAACGGGAAAACACGTGGAAGTGACCGACGTGCGCCTGCTTTTATTCAACCCGATAGATCTTCGGGGTATCCCGGTGGCAAGCGAGGACAGAACGCTTGCCGTGTGGCTCAAACCGAAGATATTTCAAATGGATGAAAACGACGGTACGGTGAATATCCTGTTTCTTGACGAGATATCCGCCGCTCCGCAGTCTGTTCAGGCGGCGGCGTATCAGATAACTCTCGACCGCGTCGTCGGCGAACACAAACTGCCCGACAACTGTATCGTTATAGCCGCGGGCAACAGAGTGACGGATAAATCGGTATCTTTCAAAATGCCGAAAGCTCTTGCAAACCGTCTTCTCCATATTGAAATTGAAGGCAGTTATGAATCGTGGAGAAGGTGGGCTGTCGAAAACGGGATAAACGGTAAAGTTTTAGGTTATCTTTCATTTCGCAGCGACCGGCTTTTCGGATTTGACTCGACAAACGACGATCTCGCTTTTCCGACACCGCGCTCGTGGGAAATGGTCAGCAGTCTTCTGAACAACGTAAACGATAACGTGGCGAAAACGTATCCTATGATAGCCGGGCTTATCGGCGTCGGTCCCGCTATTGAATTCAGAACGTGGTGCGCCGTATATAACGATCTTCCGCGTATGGAAGACGTGTTTTCCGGCAAAGCGACCGGCATCCCGCACAAAACCGACGCTATGTACGCGCTTGTATCATCAATGACGGCTTATGCATACGAACATAAAAACGATATGATCGCGATCGGCAATTCTTTGTCTTACGCCAAGAGACTTCCCGCGGATTTTGCGGAACTTCTCGTGCAGAATTACAGAGATTTCGATAAGGATTACGAATCGTTTCTGTTAAGTGTTCCGGAATATACGGAATACGCGGCAAAAAGAGGAAGGATGAGAAACGGAAATGTTCAGTAAAGAAACGCTGCAGATCGTAAAAAGACTGCAGAAAGCAAGACTTTCACTTATGCAGAAGCAGCCGTTTTACGCCGTGCTTCTTCTTCATATGCAGTTTTCTCTCGATCCGATGTGCGAGACCGCGTATACGGACGGAAAAAGGATCGCATTCAGTCCCGACTTTATGGAAACGCTGTCGGATACGGAGCTTGAATTCGTTCTCATGCACGAGGTTTTGCACGCCGCATTGAATCACTGCGGCAGAACGCTTGACAGTTACGATTTTGACGATTTCAATATCGCGTGCGATATAGTGGTCAATTCAAATATTTTATATTCCTGCAATATGGATATATCGTCGATCACGCTGAAAAACTACGGAGAAAGTATGCATCTCGCCCCGGACGGAAAAGAAGGATACTTATATACCGCGGAAGAAGTATATGATCAGGTACATGCGTTAAATCTACGTAAAAAGAAAAGCGAAAAATCACGAAAAGCCGGAATCGGAAAAGAAAAAAGCAAAAGCACGGATCAGGCGCGCGTCGACGGCGGTTTTGACGATCATACGTACTGGGAGCCGGATGATAACGGGCAGAAACAAGGCGGAGACGGAGATTCCGAAATGCGTGACGTCTGGCTTCAGCGTATGATTGAAGCGACGGATATAACGGCGCGCATCGAAAAACGCAAGTCAGGCAAAGGATGCGGACCGGCTCCGCTCGGCGCTCAAAGACTGATCAAAGAGCTGACTGAACCGCAGACGGACTGGAGGACCGTGCTTGATACTTTCATTCAGGAAGAGATCACGGATTACTCATTCAACCCTCCCGACAGACGTTTTCAGGACAGCCCGTTCCTTCTGCCGGATTATAACGAAAAGGATGAGAGCGTAAAAGATATCCTGTTTATGATAGATACGTCCGCCTCAATGTCCGATCATATGATAACTCAGGCATACTCCGAGATATGCGGAGCGATCCGGCAGTTTAACGGAAAACTTCAGGGTTGGCTCGGATTTTTCGACGCAGAGGTAATCGAAC
>JAGAEK010000047.1 GCA_017828835.1 Oscillospiraceae bacterium
ATCGCTTTGTCTCATCGTTGCGGGAAGCCACGACGCTCTCTCCGCTTACGACGTTTACTTTAACGAAAACGTTCTCGAAACCGCCGCAAACCGTTTCGGACTTTTTACCGCATGCAGACTCGATCTTGAAGATCTGTTGTTTAAACGCTTTGAATTTTCAACTCCTCCCGAACCCGACGACCCTATATCCGAGTCTTCAGCAACGTCTGAAAGCTCCGCACCCGAAAATTCAGAAAGCTCCGAACCTTCCGAAAACACCGAGGCGTCTGAACCTTCGGAAAATTCCGAGTCTTCGGAATCGTCTGAGAGCTCCGAGATTTCCGAACCCGAGATCGTAGTTTACGACGATAACGTCATGGACATCGACTTTAACACCGTCGCGGAAAAATACGCCAAAAACAAAACCATAACCGCGCTGACGAATTACTTTTCTTCTCAACCCGCAACAAAGAAAAACAAATATACCGGTATGTTCAAGGATTGCAACCTTATCTTTATCGTTGCGGAAAGTTTTTCGAGCTATATAGTTGACGAAGAGCGCACTCCGACACTCTACAAAATGGCTAATAACGGCTTCGTTTTCAAAAACTTCTACACCGGTCTCTGGGGCGTCAGCACCTCTGACGGAGAATACGTAGCATGTCAGGGTCTTATTCCCAAGAGCGGCGTTTGGAGCATGTATCAGAGCGGACTTAACAAAAACTATCTCCCGTTCACTCTCGGAAACGAGTTCAGATCGATCGGTGTTGTGCCTCGCGCATACCATAACCACACTTATACCTACTATAAGCGTCACATTTCTCACCCGAATATGGGATATGAATATATCGGAAAAGGCAACGGCCTCGAAGTCAGAGGTACTTGGCCCGAATCAGATCTCGAAATGATGCAGCTCACCGTTCCGGTATATATAAACGAAGAACGTTTCCACACATATTACCTGACCGTCAGCGGCCATATGAATTATTCCTGGATCGGAAACTATATGTCGTCAAAAAACAAATCGACAGTTATCGATCTCCCTTACTGTGAGGAAGTTCTCGCATACTACGCCTGCAATATGGAACTTGAATACGCGATGACCTATCTCCTCGAGCAGCTTGAAGCGGCAGGAATCGCGGAAAACACCGTTATCGTACTCAGCGCCGACCATTACCCTTATGGAATGGAAAAAAGCAGTATAGATGAGATGGCGGGCCACGAAGTGGACGAAAACTTCGAGATATACGAAAACACACTCATCATATATAAAGCAGGCATGGATCCGATAATCGTTGAAAAGCCCTGCAGCAGTATAGATATCCTTCCGACGGTACTCAACCTCTTCGGATTTGAATACGATTCCCGTCTTTTGAGCGGAAAAGATATCCTTTCCGACAGCGAAGGACTGGTATTCTTCTCGAACCGTAACTTTATAACCGAGAAAGGACGCTATATCGCTTCAACTAAAGAAATCATCGGCGATCTCTCAACTGAAGAAGTTCAAAGTCTGAATAAAGCGATCAACAATAAATTCTATTATGCAGCACGTCTGCTTGAAAACGATTATTACGGTATCCTGTTCGGCAAAAAGAACTGAAAAAACTAAACTTTATATTATTTCCCACCGCTGTGAATAATTTCACGGCGGTGGGTTTTTTTACCACTAAATATAGAGACTTGACAATAAATTCTCTCCGTAGTATAATGATTCGGGTTACATTTGTTTTAATATTTTGTTCTTTTTTTGTTCATAATTGGCCCTTCAGACTCTATATATAAGTATATAACGGGCTTTTTTTACAAGAAAAGACAAATAAACGAAGGTGATATTATGAAAAATCAAACTCAACAGCAAACTAAAGTAAAAAAACGTTTCGGTGACAGAAAAGACGGAACTTTAATAAGAGACATAGACGCTCTGCATTTTATCGTACCTCTTCTTTACCCGAACAGATGCGATAACGAAGCGTATATTTCCGAAAATATCGACCTCACCAATATAAACGCCTGGCTCGCAAAGAAAAACGCAGAGATCGACGAATTCCCTTATACCATGTTCCACGTCGTCGTTGCCGCCGCGCTTAAAACGCTCACTCTCCGTCCGAAAATGAACCGTTTTATAGCAAACAAAAATCTCTATCAGAGAAACAATATTTCCGCTGCTTTTGTCGTTAAAAAGCAATTTAACGACGAATCCGAAGAGGGCCTCGCTTTTATTCGCTCCACTCCGGAATATACGATCGCGGACGTCAGAGAAGAGATCAGAAGACAGTCCACTCTTATCCGTTCCGATAAAAAGGACAGTTCTTCTGAGAGTATGGATATGTTCAACAAAATGCCGAGATTTATTTCAAAATCCATCATACGTTTCATCCGTTTTCTCGACACTCACGGCAAGGTACCCGCTTCGTTGATCGAAAGCGATCCTTATTATGCTTCCGTCGTACTTTCAAACCTCGGATCCATAAAACTTAAAAGCGGCTACCATCATTTGACAAACTGGGGAACCAATTCCCTGTTTTGTATAATCGGAGAAAAAAAGAAATCCGTTTTCTTTGATGACGACGGAAAAGCGTTCTTCAAAGAAACCGTCGATCTCGGACTGACCGTAGACGAGCGTATCGCCGACGGATATTACTATTCCAAGACCGTGAAGCTTTTGAAAAAGCTTCTGGAAAATCCGGAGTTGTTGGAATCTCCGTTTAATGAAAGGATTGATTTTTAATGTTCGAAACTCCCGCTAATGTTAAGACTCCTTGGCTGAAAAGTCTCGGAGACGTACCTCTGCATCTGAATTATTTCGAGGGCTCCCTCTTTGACGCTATCAACAACGTTGCTAAAAAATATCCTGACAATGTAGCTTTCGATTTCATGGGAAGATCTACTACATTTAAAGTTTTCATAGAAAAGATCGTCGCTTGCGCAAAATCCCTGAAAACTATCGGCGTTCGCGCAGGAGACAAGATCACGATCGCAATGCCCAACTGTCCGCAGGCAATTTGTATGTTCTACGCGGTCAACC
>JAGAEK010000048.1 GCA_017828835.1 Oscillospiraceae bacterium
GTAAACGGAGTTCTTACGTTGGTACCGTCCGCAAGAGTCGGGCATATCGGACTTTACCGTGACGAAGAAACGCTTGAACCTCATGAATATTACTGCAAGTTGCCGAAAAACATCGAAAGCAGACTTGTGATCGTTACGGATCCGATGCTTGCGACCGGCGGTTCTGCTATAAGCGCAATAAAACTTATAAAAGAACGCGGCGGGAAACACATCAAGTTCATGTGTCTGATAGCAGCGCCGGAAGGTATCGAAGCGTTGACAAAAGCGCATCCCGACGTTGAAGTTTATTGTGCGCACGTTGACGAACGGTTGAACGAAAACGGATATATCGTACCCGGACTGGGTGATGCCGGAGACAGAATTTTCGGTACGAAATAATTATTGACGGATCATATAAAAAAAGCTGTAATCTTGACGATTACAGCTTTTTTAATTCAAAACGCATCAGGGAATGATCGGGAGATTTTTCTTTGCTTCACGGATTATGTCAATAAATTTTGCGACTTGTCTCGTAATGGAAGACAGACCTTCTTTTTCGATTTTATCGAAATCCATAAAAGTCCTCGCGCCGGATACCGCACAGGCGCCGCACTTGATGAAATCGGCGGCGTTTTCGGGAGTTATACCGCCGGAAGGGATCAGATTTACCTCAGGGAAGACCATTTTAAGGTTGGTCATATATTTCGGACCGCCGAGGGCGCCGGGGAAGATCTTGACCATAGCGGCACCTTTACGCATGGCGTTGAAAACTTCGGTGGCGGAAAAAGCGCCGCTGAATATCGGAACGTTATATCTGTTTGCAACGTCGATGACGTCGTCGATAACGCAGGGGTTGACGATAACGCTTCCGCCGTGCAAAATGACTTCGCGGGCTGAGGCGGCGTCGAGGGTAGTTCCTGCGGCAACGAGCAATTCATCGCCGAAGTGTTGAGATATGGCTTCGATAGCTTCAAGCGCTCCCGGGGTCGTCATAGTAACTTCAATGACTCTTGCGCCGCCGTCGTACATTGCCTGAGCGTAAGCTATATAGTCGTCTTTTTTGTGGAGTTTGATGCAGGGAAGTACTCCGGTCGATTTTGTTTGTGCAATAACGTATTCTTTCAAAGATTGATCAGCAGTTCTCATTATTCAAAGTCCTCTCTTAAAGTTTGATTTTAGCGATGATTTTACCGATCGGAGCGGGAGCGTCGGCTGCGATACAAGGCATATGGGCGTCGTTGGGGAACATGATCGCAAAATATCCGGGTGTAAGAGTCAGCTTATAGCCTTTTCCGGAGAGTAATATCATGTCGGCGTCGGGGTCGAAGGAAGTTTTAAGCAGTGAGCCGATATCGGAATAACCGATCTGTTCGGTACCGTAGGCAAGGAAATGGATATCGGCGTATTTTATATGCGCTTCGAACTTACAGTCGGTTTCCGGCTTTGTGGACAGCGGAGATATTTTGAGATATACTTCTTCGCCTTTAAGAGGAATACTGCATTTTTGCTCGGGATACTTATCGAAAGAAGCCAAATGATCGAGAGCAAGTTTAAAGTTTTCGCCTAAATAATAATAACGTTCGCGATTTGAAATGTGATCGAAGATCATGGCGGTTCATCTCCTATAGTTATATAATTGAAATCGATTTTCAGCGTTGTACTCGTCCGGAAGCGTTGCCGTTCATAAGGAAAACGGCCTCTTCTTTTGTAGCAAGGTTAAAATCTCCGACTATAGTTTGTTTCAGAGCCGACGCGGCGACAGAAAATTCGCCTGCGTCGCGGAGAGAATATTTGTTCAAAAGGCTGTAGATAAGAGCGGCGGAAAAAGCCGCACCGCCGCCGCCTCTGTCGACCAGATGGATCGTATAGCGGGTAGTGTGATAAAACTCGTTTCCGTCGTAAAGCAGAGCGGCCCAGCTGTTATCCGAGGCGGAATGACTTTCACGCAGCGTTGAGGCGACGAATTTGAACCCGAACTGTTTACAAAGATCCTTGAATACGATCTTATATCCTTCAATATTGTGTTCATCACCGCTTAAAACCACGTTGGGATTTGTGTAGCCGAGCATTTTTTGAGCGTCTTCCGCACCGCCGATACAGACGTCCGTGTACTGCATGAGCGGGACCATAACTGAGCGGGCCTTTTCGACGCTCCAAAGCTTACTGCGGTAATTGAGGTCGACGCTGACCGTAACGTTGTGTTTTTTCGCGGTTTTCATTGCAATTTCAACGATTTCGGCGGCGTTGTCGCTGATTGCCGGGGTTATACCGGAAACGTGGAACCAATCGGCATCTTTGAATATCGCGTCGAAATCAAAGTCGTCCGGCACAGCCTGTGCGATGGCGGAATTTTTTCTGTCGTAGATAACGACGGAAGGACGGACGGACGCGCCGTTTTCATAAAAGTTTATACCGAGCCGATCTCCGCCGCGGGCAATAAACGAGGTATCGATACCTTGTTCGCGAAGCTTTGCGATCGCGATCCGGCCGAACGGATTTTCGGGTAATTTCGTGATATAGCGGCTGTCGACGCCGAATCTTGCGAGAGAAGCGGCGACGATCGCCTCATCTCCGCCGTAATGCGCTTCAAATTCGTCAGCCTGTTCAAAGCGCAGATTACCGTGCGGCATAAAGCGTATCATCATTTCGCCGATAGTAACGACTCTCATTTAAAATACCCCTCCTTATGATTTTCCGTAGCTGTTTAAGAAGTAATCTCTTCCGGCTGTTACGTATTTATCTTCTATGACGGAGATATTTCCGGCGGCAAGGAGGGAGAGATACATCATACAGGATTTTTCGGTTACCTGACAGCAAACTTTTGCCTCTTCCAAATCAGAGCCCAAGCAAACGGGACCATGGTTTCGGATGAGGATCGCGTTTGAATTTCCGATCGAATCCGCAACGACTTCACCGAGTTCAACGTGGTTCTGGGAAGGCACGAATCTTGAAGAAAGCGGTATCGCGCCGCCGAGAAGCTGGCACATTTCTTCCGAGATCGCGGGAACACCTTCGGTCCTCGCGGCGGCAGCCATGGCGTAAGGGGAGTGAGTGTGGATGACCGCGTTTATGTCCGGGCGCTTGTTCATAAGTCTTCTGTGTATTTCGCGTTCGCTCGTCGAAAGGCGGAACCCTTCAAGCTGCGTACCGTCGGGCGCAAGGATAACAAGATCGTCCGGCGTCATGGTTTCATAAGCGACCTTTGAAGGCGTTATGAGGATGTTTCCGTCGGGGAGGCGCATACTGATATTTCCCCAGGTACCGAAAACGTATCCCTGTTTTTTGAGCCATAGACAGGTATTTATAATATAAAGTTTTTCATCGTTAAAACGGTTCATATTTTTCTCCTTATTTCAAAGCGTTTATATAATTCGGATTAAGTATTGTTCTCAACGGTTTTCCGCTGAGAAAATCCGCAACGTTCTGCGCGGCGAAAAGTCCGGCACGTTCAAGACCTTCATCGGTACCGGCACCGCAATGCGGGGCGAGAAATACGTTCGGGAGCTTGAGCAAAGGATTATCCGGAAGCGGCGGCTCGGGAGAAAAGACGTCGAGAGCGGCGGCTTTGATAGTACCGTTTTTAAGCGCATCGGCGAGATCGTTTTCAACGATGAGTTCGCCGCGGGCGGTGTTTATAAGTATCGCGGTCTTTTTCATACCTTCCAAAAACTTTTTGTTTATCATACCTTTCGTTTCGGGTGTTGCAGGAACGTGAAGACTGATGATATCGGCGGCTTTCTGTATTTCTTCGAGGGTGGCGCGGGCAACGTTAAGCTCCTCTGCGGCTTTTTCGTTCCAGAAAATATCGTAAGCGATGACGCTGCAGTTAAATCCCGAGAGCATTTTTGCGAGAGCCTTCGCGATATCGCCGAAGCCTATGAGACCGACGGTTTTACCTTCGATCTGAGTCCCGGCTTTACTTTCATAAAATCTGCTCCAATCTCCGGCTCTGACTTCACGGTCGGCGTCGGGAAGACGGCGAAGAAGGCATAAGATCATACCCATCGCGCATTCCGCAACTGTGGATGAATAAGTTCCGGCCGCGTTGCAGACGGCGATACCGTGTTCGGCGGCTGCGGCTTTGTCGATTTCATCCGTACCGATCCCGTAACGGGAAAGCAATTTCAAAGATCCGGCAAGCTTTTCAAATACTACCGCCGGAAATTTTTCTCCTGCGCTTATGATCGCCGCGTACCCTTCCAATTTATCGGTCCAGTCGGCGGCGTTACGGGTATCCATATCGAGAAGATCGGTGGGAAAGCCGGATTTATCAAGCAGATCCTTCATACGTTTGCGCATGATCAAAGGCTGCTGTTTACCGATTATTGCAACTTTCTGCATAGTGGTTACTCCTTGTTTATCTCAATGACTGTTTTTATCGAGTTCGGATAATTTTTCCTCGTGAAAGCGGGCAAACATTGATCGAAGGGGAGCTGTTCCGTGATTATGGGGGAGAGATCGATCTTTGATTTACCGATGATTTTTATGGCGTTGACCATGTTTTCGAATTCGCCCATGACGCCTACAATATTAAGTGATTTTGAAACGATCGGATCGATATTGACTTCTTTTTCCGGGAGCTCATAGAATCCTATGAGAGCGACGGTGGCTTTTTTTGAGGCCAATGCGACCGCTTGTCCGA
>JAGAEK010000049.1 GCA_017828835.1 Oscillospiraceae bacterium
GCCGGCGTTTTCACCTGAACGTCGTCAACGGCTATGTCTATCTCGCGTTTTGCCTTATGATTTTTGATCATTTCGTTATAACTTTGCTCAAGCTTTTTAACCGGTTTCGACGCCGTTTCAAGTATATCCGCAACAGTCGTCTTCGTTATCAGCATCAAAACCACAAGCAGCAGAATTATCACTATTGCGATCGTAGGCACTCGTCCTACCAGCGCAAACAGCGCTCCAGCTACCGGAAGCGAAAAAAGTCCGCCGCCCTTAAACGCCTCGCCGCTCGCAAACATACCGTTTACCGTTTCCGAAAACGACGAATACTCAGTCTTTCTCATGAACGCCTCGGTTAGCGAGCAAAGCAGTTCCATCAGTCCGACAGTCTGCCATATTTTTCTCGCCGGCGATTTGCCGATCTTCTTTATGGACAATACCGCCGATATGTATATCAATGCGGCGCCCAAAAGATATCCGCACCATCCGAACATTCCGAAATGTACTCTTCTCAGCCAGATCCAGAACGGTTTACCGCTTGAGATCGCAACTATCGCGATAGAAAGTATTCCCAACGCGAAAAGTATTACCGTCGCGATCCGTTTTCTGTTTTCCTGTCTGTTTTCTTTTTCCTGTTTCATTTTTGCTTTTTGTTCTGTTGAACTTTTTTTCTTCTTTGCCATATCCAACCCTCTTTGTACTTCGTTTTCAATATGTAAACTATCCTATCGTGATCTTGTTTCCGCTTATAAGCTCGTATATTCCTATCGCAGTTGAGATGATCCCTATAACAAGAGTATAATAAGCAAATATTTTAAACTTATTTTTATTAACGAGCCATTTCACCGCTCTGATCGCCAGAAGTCCTACTATAAGCGCAAAGAGCATACCGACTATCATCGCACCCCAGCCGCTTGCCGCGCCTTCTTCTATTGCATCGGGTATCGTTATAATTGTTCCTCCCAACACCGCAGGAAGCCCCAAAATGAACGAATATTCCACCGCAAATTCTCTCGATAATCCGACCATAAGCCCTGTCGATATAGTAGATCCGGAACGCGAAATACCCGGCATCGTCGCCAAAACCTGCGCAACGCCTATCGTAGCGGCATTCCGATAATTCATATTTGAAGCGTTCGTTTTTCCTTTTCTGACTCTGTCAGACATAAACAGCAGTGCCGACGTTATCAAAAAACATATACCCTCGACCAGTATACTGTCGTCCATGGAAAGCCCTTCAATATAATCCTTCAGAGGAAGCGACAGAAGCAGCGGTATTAAAGACACCGCTATCAAACAAATCATTCTTCTCATCGGAGGCATGTTTTTAAACGAAAACTTTCCTCTGAATATATCCGCGATCGCTCTGAAAAACTCCTTTATAATCTCCCATATCGTTTTTCTGAACGCGATCACCGTCGCCGCAAGAGTTCCGAAATGCAGCAAAACCGAAAACACTACTCCGGTTTCTCCCGAATTTCCGGTAAAATGCTGATAAAGCGATAGATGCCCTGAACTTGAAATCGGCAAAAACTCCGCCGCACCTTGAACTATCCCTTGCATTATCGCATCAAAAATTCCCATTACCGTTTCATCCCCATATATAATTTCGTATCATTATCCGTTTTTATGATCCTGCCCGGAAAATATCTTTCATCGAGATACATTTTCAAATCCGTCGTAATAAGCCGCTCCGCCTTGAATCCCTCCGCGCAGCGCCTTCCGCAGACGATCCCTCCCGAAACCGCTATCTCTTCCGCGATCTCGTCTTTTCCGATCTTTCTTCCTTCGTCAAACCAATCGGTATATTCACCCAAAACAGCTTCGACCGACGCGACGGTATAAAGTATCATCCTTGATTCCTCCCGTCGCTTTCTTCGTCCGCTTTTTGACTTCTTTTTTCGTCTATCATTTTATAAAGACAGTCGAGCGCATCCGATATACCTCCGACTTTATCTATCAAACCCTCCCTGACCGCACGTTCTCCGTCAAGGTCGGATCCGATATCTCCGACAAGCTCTCCCGAGTTAGTCATCAGTTCTTTATACCTTTCCGCTCTTATTTTCGATCTCTCCGCTACAAAATTTATTATGCGGTCTTGGATCTTATCAAAATAAGACATCATCTGCGGCGCTCCGAGAGCAAGTCCGTTCACTCTTATAGGATGCAGCGTCATCGAGGCGCTTTTTGCAATAAACGAACATTTGCTACTGCAGGCTATCGGTGCACCTATCGAATGAACTCCTCCGATCGCAAGCGACACAGTCGGTTTGCTCATTCCCGAGATCATTTCCGCTATCGCAAGTCCCGCTTCAACGTCTCCGCCGACGGTGTTCAATATAACCAGCAGACCGTCTATTTTTTCATCCTGTTCAACAGCCGCAAGCTGAGGTAATATATGCTCGTATTTCGTCGTTTTGTTATGCGGCGGCAGAAGATAATGTCCTTCGATCTGACCCGCTATCACAAGACAATGGATCACGTATTTCCCGTTGTCCGCCGTAATCGACGCCGTATTTTGAATATCCTTGAAATTTATCTCTTCCGTTTTTTCGTTGTTTTCGTATTCCTCGAAATCATCCATATCCGCACTCTCCCTTTAGTCTCGTTTATAACTATTTTTGACTAAAGAGCGCGGTATATTCAAATTTAATATCCGAAAATTCCCGAAAGAGAGTCGTCGTTTTCAACGAAATCTTTTTCCACGTCGACAACTCGATAGTTTTCTTCGTCGTCTCTTACGATCACCGTCTTTATACCCGCGTTGATTATCATTCTTTTGCACATAGCGCAGGGGTTTGAATTTTTAACGTATTCTCCGCTCGAAACTTCTTTTCCGACAAGATAAAGAGTCGCGCCCAGCATATCGTTTCTCGACGCGTGTATGATCGCGTTTGCCTCGGCGTGTACCGAACGGCAAAGTTCATATCTTTCTCCTCTCGGTATGTTCATTTTCTCCCTTGCGCAGTAACCGAGGTCGATACAGTTGCTTCTTCCTCTCGGCGCTCCGACGTATCCCGTTGATATTATCTGATCGTTTTTAACTATTATCGCGCCGTACCTTCTCCTCAGACAGGTCCCTCTTTCGAGAGTGGTTTCCGCTATATCAAGATAATAGTTGGTTTTGTCTCTTCTTTTCAAGTTTATCGTCCTTTCCGCAAAGGTTTATACCAATCGTATGCTTGTTAACTATAATATTATACTATATATTGTTCGGTTAGACAACATTCTTTGAAAATTTTTAATAAACTCTTGTCCGGATCTCGTAAATAGGTTATTATAATATCGATCTCAAAATCAAAGGAGAGTTTTTCTTGAATCTTACCGATATCGGATCCTTGAAAGCATTGCTCGCGCGCCACGGTTTTACATTTTCAAAAACGCTCGGACAAAATTTTATCGTCAGTCCCAACGTCTGTCCGAAAATGGCTGAAATGAGCGGTATCGACAAAGAATGCGGCGTTATCGAAATCGGTCCCGGCGTCGGCACTCTCACGAAAGAACTTGCATCACGCGCCCGAAAAGTCGTATGTATCGAGCTTGACCAAAGACTTATTTCGATCCTTTCCGAAACGTTGTCCGAGTTTGACAACGTAACGGTGATAAACGACGACGCTTTAAAAGTCGATTTCAACAAAATAATCGCAGATCATTTTCCGGGTATGAAAGTCTGCGTCTGCGCAAATCTGCCTTATTATATAACAACTCCTCTGATAATGTATCTTCTGGAGTCTCATTTCCCGATATCCTCACTGACGCTTATGCTTCAAAAAGAAGCCGCCGAAAGGATATCTGCGCCGCTCGCTTCGAGAGAGGTCGGAGCAGTCAGCGTTGCGGTAAGATACTGGGGCGAACCGAAAACGCTGTTTCAGGTACCTCGCGGCTGTTTTGTTCCGTCGCCTAACGTCGACTCTTCGGTAATCAAAATCGATATCCTCGGCGAACCTGCCGCAAAATGTCCGCGCGGCGCCTTTTTCGCCGTTACAAAAGCGGCGTTTTCGATGAGACGCAAAACTCTTCTCAACTGTCTTTCGGCGGGGCTTGCAATACCTAAATCCGACGCCGCTCTGTTGCTCGAACGTGCAAACGTTCCTCCTTCATACCGTGCGGAACAGCTTTTGATGTCCGATTTTGACGCTATCGGAGCGGAATACCAAAAGTATCTCGACAAAAACCGCGAAAAAACAATCTAACTTCAAGAGCCACGTCTCCGTTCGAAAAGCAGAAATAATACAATTCAAAGATAGCCCGTTATAACGAGATAGTTTCGATCCTCAATCCGAAACAAGAGCAGCAGCTCTCAGAGTACGAGGAAGATCAGGCGCAGTCGAGAGATTATCTTGAAGAAGAAGCTAAAAAGCGGTATAATAGTAAAAAGAAATACAGCGAAGTCGAAACTCAGTTTATGATTTTTTCAAACGATTCTACGCCGGTTGGAGAGGTTAAAAAGTTTTTCAGATATGGGAAACATCGGTTTTACTTAAAAACAGAGAGCGGAGTCGTAGAAATAACTGCACGGCAATATGCAGAAAGGACAGATAGCAATGAAGCAAAGAATATCAGACGAGCAGCAAGTGAAATTAGCGAAATTATTTATGCTCAACAAAATGCCACAAGAACAGATATTGGAAATTCTTTTGTCGATAGATACGCAGGAAAAACTGCTGAACTTTCTGGACAAAATGTCGGAGAAGAATTACGAAGCGACGCCCGAAGAAATATATCAAATGTCAGGGGAAGCAGTAATCGAGGAGATGTAAGCCGCTCACTTGCCCCTGTCTTTCAGAAGATCTCTTCCGCAAAGACGTCAATCAAACAAGTGCCGGCGCTGTTCAAAAATCCGAACGCTAAGTTCGGAGCGGTGAACGTCGATATCGGCGGCGGAAAATTCGATCTTGCGGCCGATTTTCTTGCGCAGAACGGAACTCGAAACCTTGTGTTCGATCCTTATAACCGTCTCTCGTCTTGAGAGGCGGTTTCATTATAGTACCCGTGTAATATTTTACTGTTGAAAAAATATGCAAATGGATTTATAATATTTTCAAAGCATTTAAGGAGGTTTTTATAATGGCTTTTGACGTAACAAAAAACACTCTTATCGGAGATATCCTTGACGAAGATCCGACTTGTGCGCCTTATTTTCTTCAAATGGGTATGCATTGTCTCGGATGCCCCTCTTCAAGAGGCGAAACCATCGCCGAAGCATGTGAAGTTCACGGCGTCGACGTCGACGAACTGATCGCTCTTTTGAAATCTCATTTCGGCGACTGATCTTATTATGAACAACGCTGACACTATCCGTCTCGATCCCAGACTGCGGTCCGTTTTTTCTCTTGTAAGACGCGGTTTTGCAGCCGTGGACGTCGGCTCCGATCACGCAAAACTTATCTGCTCTCTCGTTGAGAACGGATTGTGCAGTCGTGCCATCGCAACGGATATCAACCCGATGCCTCTTAAAAATGCCGAAGCGGAAATAATCAGGCGCGGGCTCTCCGACAAAATCAAGACGCGTCTTTGCGACGGGCTGCAAAAGATTGCTCCCGAAGAAGCCGACGATATAATTATCGCCGGTATGGGCAGCGAGACGATCCTCAATATTATCGACGGCGCAAAATGGCTCAGAAATCCCGAGAAACTGCTGATACTTCAGCCGATGTCAAAACCCGAGATACTGAGAGAATACCTCTGCTCCAACGGTTTCACGATCCTTCGCGAAATACCGTCGGTAGATGCCGGAAGATCGTATTCTGCGTTTTCTGCCGTATATTCCGGTATACGGAAAGCCGCTTCGCCCGAATTTTTGCGTCTCGGTCTCGTACCTCTCGATCCTTCTCCCGAAGCGATCGCCTATATAACTTTTCAATACAGGATCCTCAAAAGCATCGCAGACGGTCTTTCTTCTTCAAAAGATCCGGAAAAACTTGCGTCTGCCGAAAAGCTTTACACTGTCGCAGAAAATATTTTATCAATTTCAAAAGGGGGTTGCTATGATGGTTTCCGTCCGTGATATATATAAATTTTTAGATTCATTCGCGCCGTTTTCGTCTGCTGATTCCTGGGATAACTCCGGAATTTTGATCGGTTCTCAAGACTCGGTTTCCGACACCGTTTTGATAACTCTCGACGTTACCGATTCAGCAATAGATAAAGCCGTTGAACTCGGCGCTAAAATAATAATATCCCACCATCCCGTTATTTTTCATCCCCTAAGTTCCGTTTCGTCGGATTCCGTCGTCGCAAAAGCCTTATTAAACGGTATTTCGGTAATTTCTTCTCATACCTGCCTTGATTATGCCTCCGGCGGTATAAACGACGTACTTGCAGATACCCTTTCTCTTTCAAATATACGCGGATTTGACTATGATCTGTCTCCACTGCCTCTCGGCAGGATCGGCTTCCTTCCCTCTCCCATGCCTAAATCCGATTTTATAGAATTTGTAAAAGACCGGCTCTCATGTCCTTTTGTCAGAGCGGCCGGTTCCGTTGATTCCGTTTTTTCAGTCGCCGTAAGCGGAGGTTCTCTTGCTTCTTCTCCGTTGAAAGCCGTATCTCTCGGCGCGGACGCTCTTATTTCCGGAGACATCAAACACGACGTTTTCTCTTCTTTACCTTCTTCAGGTATACTTTTGATCGACGCCGGCCACTTCTATACCGAAAACGTTATCGTTCCTCACCTCGCTTCCAAATTGTCGTCCGCTTTTCCTTTTGCGCACTTTTTCCCGTTTGTTTCGGATGCACCGTTCTCGTTTTTATGATTTTACCATCACTTAATCCGGTCGCCGTATGAGCTTTGCTCATATACGGAGCGACCTGTCGCTCCGTACTTCGTAATGCGAAAAACTTTTCGTATTACGAAGCGGCGACCTCACTGCTGTAAAAAGGAGGTACGATAAATATGGCTATCGACGGTATGTTCCTGCGCTGTATTTCAAGAGAAATATCCGCTACCGCGCTCGGAGGACGGATTGAAAAAATATATCAGCCGTCCCGCGATGAAATCATTATCGTCATAAGACTGCGTTCGGGTTCAGTAAAATTACTCGTCTCGGCAAACGCCGGATGTCCGAGAATTCATTTTACGGAATCAAATATCGAAAATCCTCAGACTCCTCCCATGTTCTGTATGCTGATGAGAAAAAAACTTTCCGGAGGAAAGCTTATCTCCGTACGTCAGCCGGGACTCGAACGCGTGATATACCTCGACTTTGAAACTCACGACGAACTCGGCGACGTCTCCGCAGCGACAGTCGTCTGTGAAATTATGGGCAGATGCAGCAATATAATCCTCGTGGACAAAAACGGCAAGATCACCGATTCGATCAAAAGAGTATCGTCGGAAAGTTCTTCGGTAAGACAAATACTTCCCGGACTTACCTACTCCGCTCCTCCTCTTCAAAGCAATAAACTTGACCCGTCTTTGGTTTCCGTTGGTGATATCGCCGACAAAATACTTTCTCTTCCTCAGGATACCGCCGTATCCGACGCCATTCTGTCTTTAACGCAAGGTATATCTCCGCTCGTCGCAAGAGAAATCGAATATACCCTTAAAACCGATCGCATCAGAGAGCTGGATCCTCTGAAAATTCACGATCTGAAAAACCGCATTTCAACTCTTGTAAACGTTGTAACCGCCGGAACACCTTCTCCGACCGCTTTAATAAACACGGACGGTATACCCAAAGACTTTTCTTTTATCGATATAAACCAGTACGGCGAACTTATGACCAAAAAAACTTATAGGTCGTGTTCCGAACTGCTTGATTCGTTTTATCGTGACCGCAGTTCGTCCGACCGTATGAAACAGCGTTCGCACGAATTGA
>JAGAEK010000050.1 GCA_017828835.1 Oscillospiraceae bacterium
AACGCTCAACAAAGAGTGGCAGGATATGGTGATAGAACAAAATGAGCACTGAAATGAAATTAAACGTAACCGAAATACAACGCTTTTGTATGCACGACGGCCCGGGTCTCCGCACGACGGTCTTTTTGAAAGGATGCCCCCTGCGCTGCGCGTGGTGCCATAACCCCGAAACGCAATTATTTAATTGCGAACTGCTTTTTTATCCCAATAAATGCATAGGGTGCGCCGCTTGTGAGGCTTCCTGCCCCAATGGCGTCCACGCTTTAAATGAAAAGCACTCGATCAACAGAGAAAAATGCGTTTGTTGCGGTGAATGCGTTAAAAATTGCCCCACGAGCGCACTTGAAATCTGCGGCAAGAATATGTCGATTGAAGCGATATTGTCCGAGATAGAGAAGGATCAAGCCTTTTATGGGGAAAAAGGTGGGATAACCCTCTCTGGCGGCGAACCGTTTGCACAGGGGAAGGCCGTAATAGAATTACTGAAGGCTTGTAAAGAAAACGGATTTTCCACAGCGGTAGAGACCTGCGGTTATGCCGATTCTGACGACATTCTTGCAGCACTGCCGTATATTGATTTGTTTTTGTGGGACATCAAGGATACGGATAATGTGCGTCACAAGCGGTATACCGGAGTTAACAACGACACAATTCTGAAAAACCTGTGGCTCATCAACGAGAATAACGCGAGGATTCGCCTTCGCTGTATTTTGGTGAGCGGAGTAAATACCGATGAAAAACATTACTCCGCCATTGCGGAGCTGGCAAACAGAATCAATAATTTTGACGGCGCAGAATTGCTCCCATATCATGCCTATGGAGGAACCAAGTCGGTCTTCCTTGGCGGCGAGAATAGCGGAAGAAAAGAATGGATCCCCGGCGCTGATGAACTTGAGCGCGTACGAATCGCACTAAAAAAGCGAAACATTTGCGTTTGTTAGGTCTTGTCCTCTGTCAATAGTCGGGCAATTCGATTTATTTTTCGGTTCTGCCGACATTGTAACAAAGGAAAAGAGGGAAGTCGAAAAACTCGAAGAATGATAAAAGAGAAGGCGAAATGTGTGCAACCGGCGTGCAACGGAAACGATTTTTAACGGTTTCAGATTGTCTTTCCCGATAAACAAAAAGCTCGATGTCCCTTGTAAATACAGGGATTTCGAGCATTTTTAGCAAAGATAAATCCGGGCCTTTCAGCCCGGATTTTTGGTGCGGGTAACAGGAATTGAACCTGCATGAAATTGCTTTCACTAGAACCTGAATCTAGCGCGTCTGCCAGTTCCGCCATACCCGCAATTAACGTTTGGTATTATATCACTGATATCTGACGTTTGTCAATAGTTTTCATGCCGCTTTTATGCATTTTTATTTATCTTGTCAAAAGAACACAATCCGTAACCGTAAGCGGCTCAAAATAAATCCCGCCCCGAATAACGTTTTCATCAAACTCGGCTTTTATATTTTCTCCGGGATGATTTATTTCATCGGGTATCATTTTCCATCCCGTACAGCGTTCGCCGCCGTCCGAAAGTAATCCGTTCACCACTATAAAAACAACTCCGGCTCGCAGATCGTATACTATCGCAATTTTATTAAGCCCGGATCTCAAACACGGTTCGGTATGTAAACTGAAGTTTACTCTCGTCTCTTCAGCTGCCACTTCTATCGATCCGTCCTGAAACGCCGTAACCGTAACTCCTTCTTCCCTTTTATCTTTATTGCAGAAAATCAGCGTTTTATTTCCCGGCTTATACGTAAATTCAAAATTCAGCGTCACTCCCTTGAAATTTTTGTCTTCCAACCTGCAAAACGGCTTCGAAAAAACGTTTTTTTCAACGCCGCCGAGCAGTACGTCGGGAGCTTTTTTACATTCAGCACCTTTGTCAAACTGTCTGAAAATATCGTTTATAAAACTCATCGGTATCGCATGAGTACGCGCCGTCGTTTTCTGCGTTTCGGAAATATAGAGCGTATCTTCGGCCTTTATATAATCCGGATAGCTGCACCCTGCATTATGATTTCTCGAGTAGAGCAATATTTCCGGCTGAGATACTTCAAGCGTTTTCCCGCCTTCTTTCTCGATCTCTACTGCCGCAGATATCCATTCGGGATTTCTTGCGTAAAATCCGTTATATCCGTTGTTAGTGAACCAAAATAAAAACCTTCCGTCGCCTATATTCCAAAAAGTATTGTTTGCACGGGAGTTTTTAATATTCCTGCCATCCGGATATTTCAGTTGACAAGATTTTTCGAAACTACGTCCGCCGTCGCGGCTCACGGAAAATCCTATCCCGCCCTTTGCCGTACGGAAAGTGCATACTATCGATCCGTCAGACAGCATGACGCAGCTGTGCTCTTCACAAACGTCGCCCAGTTCGTCCGCCTTCAATATCCCGTCTCCTTCAGGCAGCGTTACCCAATGCGCTTCGTCGGGATTTGCGAAAAGATCCTCGCTTTTCAAAATTACACCCTCGCCCACGCTGAGATCTTTATTAGTCTTGGTTAGGGGAACGTATACCGATCCGTCTTTGACAAGTATCTTAGATACGTTCCAAAAAAACGGAATGATTTTTCCGTCAGGCGCAATATAAGGATATTCCCTTTCCATCTTCGTCGGACGGATCGGAATATTATGGCGCGGCGACCAACTTTCTCCGCCGTCTTTGCTGTATCTGTAACAAAAAGACACGCCCATATCAAATCTTGTATATCCCGTGCAGCCGACGTTTTCCTTCGTGTAGTGCTTATCGTTATAACAGTAAAAACAAAAGACGGTCCCATCTGGTCCTACCGCCATCTTACTGTAGGACGACTCCCAATATTTCCCGTCTTCCTTAGGTTCTATTCTTTTTGGCGCGCTCCAAGTACGGCCTCTGTCGCAGCTTTTCAAAATACTGACGTACTGTGTGCTGCTGCCTTCGGTTTCTTCGGACGTGGTAACGGCGCAGATCCAACTGCCGTCTTTTAATTCAGCAAGCGCCGGCTCATCGCAGTATCCGCCGTTTTCCGTCGGAATAACAAAGCCCTCTTCGATATTTCTGAAATCTCCCATACCGTTTCACACCCCTCGTCTATAATTATATTCGCATTGTTCCTCCGGGTCAATTATTTATAAACGTAAAATTTATTTTGCCCTCCGTTTAATTTATTCATATATTGATCGGTTTCGGTATACCATTATTACGGTGGTGATAACGTTGGGCAACGTAATAGAAAGAGTAAACAGCACCGTCAACAGCTTTCTTTGGGGACCTCTGATGCTGATCGTCTTTATCGGGTGCGGGGCATATTTTTCTCTCAAAACATCTTTTTTGCAGCTGCGCTGTTTTCCGTTTATATTTAAAAATCTGTTCAGTGATATAAAACAAAATTCAAAAAAAGAAATCAACTCGTTCAAAGCTCTGGCTACCGCTCTTTCGGGTACCATGGGGGTCGGAAATATAATCGGCGTTACTGCCGCGATCATTTCGGGCGGTCCAGGAGCCGTGTTCTGGATGTGGGCGTCGGCTTTTTTCGGTATGATGACAAAATACGCCGAGGCAACTCTCGCGATCGTTACCCGCCGCAGCAAAAACGGAGAAAATTACGGCGGCGCAATGTACTATATCGAGGACGGTACCGGCTCCCGCTTCGTTGCCGTCTTGTTCTCCGTCTTTTGTCTTCTCGCGTCATACGGCGTCGGTAATATGGCTCAGTCAAATGCCGCGGCGTCGATCATGAACGACGTTTTCAAAATTCCGAAACCGCTTATCGGAACCGCGGTCTGTATCATTACCGCCGTCGTGATATTCGGAGGGATAAAACGTATCTCGCTTATATCCTCGGCTGTGATCCCCGCTCTCTCGGCAGTCTACATACTAATGTCGCTGACCGTAATAATCGCAAACATATCTTCCGTTCCGAAAGTTTTTTCCTGCATACTGTCCGACGCGTTCAGTTTCCGTGCCGCAAAAGGAGGCGCACTCGGTTTTCTGATGTCGAAATCGGTCCGTATCGGGCTCGCGCGCGGAGTTTTTACAAACGAGGCAGGCATGGGGTCAGCTTCTATCGCCCACGCTTCCGGTAACGAATCTTCTCCCGCAAAACAAGGCGCTTTCGGTATTTTCGAAGTGTTCCTCGACACCTTCGTTATAACTACCCTCACTGCTCTCGCCGCTCTCTGTTCCGGCGCTTTTTCGCAATCATCTTCCGCGTCGGGTACCGAAGTCGCCATAAAAACGTTTTCATCCGTTTTCGGTAAATCCGGCGAAATCATAACCGCCGTTTCTCTGCTTTTATTCGCTTTGCCGTCGATCTTCGGCTGGGCATATTACGGAGAACAAAGCGTTATATATATTTTCGGTAAAAAAACGGGCGTACGGTTTTTGTTCAAACTATCGTTTTCACTTGCTGCAGTTTTGGGTGCCGTTATCGGCTCGTCGCTCGTCTTTGAAATATCCGACACCTTCAACGGACTTATGTCTATCCCGAATATCGTCGCGCTTCTTATTCTCTCGCCTCAGGTCATTTCCGAAACGAATAAACTGTTTAAATAGTATCGACGCCTTTCTTTAAGCACAGCTTTTCGTTTCCTGTACACTCGCCGCCGCATAAACACCTTTCGCTTCTTTCGCCCTTTTCTCCGATCCTTATTTCAAACACCACGTTTCTCTTCATTTCGGGACAATATCTCTCAACTATGTTTCTTATCTCTTTCATAAAAATAACAAGCCTCTTTTCAAAAAACAAATTTGCAATTTAAAATAATATATGCCGTATCGACTGATTTTAAACTTTCCTTTTTTGCATATTTTAAAGAATATATTCCTATACTTAAATCATAAAATTAACCAATCTACTATGAAAGGGATGTTTTTATGGATCTTGTAAAATTTATGCAATTTAAAAAGAAACCTCAGTCGACAGATGAAAATATCAGGAATTTGAAAAATGAATTTTATGAAATAATCGAACAACTGAATAATACCGACCGAACGTTCGACCTCGTTTCCGACCCAAAACTTATAGAAGCCTGCATATACGAACGTAAAGCGCTTTCTCTTCGTGCGGAACGGCTGCTCAAACTCGCCGCTTCCTACGATCTGTCTTTGGACGCTCTTTGCGGCTTCGGAAAGAAGGATTGTAATTGTTTTTGAAATACTTCGTTATAATTGCCTCGATAGCAATAATAATTTTTTATTGCCTTCGAGCAAAACCTAAGTCCGTTTCACTGCTTTTTATGTCAGTACCGGGGCTTCTGGCTCTCGCATTTTTAAACTCGATATCCGATCTGACCGGACTTTACATATCCTATTCTCCTTTCAACGTCGTTATGTGTACTTTTTTCGGACTGCCCGGAGTTATAACTGCCTCGGTTTTTAACATTATCAACGTATGATTTTCACGCTTTCGATATCGCCTTCTTCGATTGACTTTTTTATTTTTTAAGGTTATAATAATAACATATATATTCAAAATCAGCATTAATGTGCGGCTTTTCCTGAAATTTTTAATTAAGGAGATTTTTTATGATATATGTTACGGGTGATTGCCACGGAGAATATAAAAACTTTTGTTCCCGCGGTATCGGAAAACTGAAAAAAAACGATTATCTGATAGTATGCGGGGATTTCGGCTTTATCTGGAACGACAGCCGTTCGGAAAAAGCTTATATTAAAAAAATAGGCAAAAAAAAGTTTAAAACGCTCTTTATCGACGGTGCCCACGACAATTACGCTCTCTTGGAAAAATATCCTCTCATCGATTTTTGCGGCGGCAGAGCAAGAGCGATATCCGGAAACCTCTATTACCTCGAAAGAGGACACGTTTTCGAGATCGACGGCAAAAAAATATTCGCCTTCGGCGGCGCCGACGACGAAACTATCGACGTCAATCTTCTCCCCGATGGGGAACACATAAAACATATTCCTTCTTTCGAAGACGCTTCAGGAGCCGCCGAAAGCCTGAAAAAATATTCGAATTCCGTCGATTACATAATCACCCACGATTGCAGCGACAGTATCCGAAACTGCC
>JAGAEK010000051.1 GCA_017828835.1 Oscillospiraceae bacterium
ATCGTCTTTGAAATAAAGGGCTTCCCTCATCCCCTTCGGCAGCTGATCTATAAAACAGAACACACATTTATTTCTGCAGCTCTTCTGCTTATCCATCAAATAAGTCTCAAACTCAAGTCCTATATCTTCGTATTCGCCTTTTCTTATCTCGATACGCTTTTCAGTTTTGCTCTCCGCCGACAGTATTTTCAACTCGACCTTTTTCTCGGTCATGTAAAAATCGTAATCAAGAACGTCGTTGATTTCTTCTCCGTTTACCGATATCAGTAAATCCCCGCCTCTGACGCCTTTTTTCCATGCCAAGCCGTCTTTTTTTACGGAATATATTTTCACTGACATGAAAAACATCTCCTTTTTACGGTTTTACTGTACGACAAAGAGGGAGGGTCTCCCCTCCCTATGATTCCCTCAATTATTATTCCTCAACCTTCACGACTTCTTTACCGTCGTAAAAGCCGCAATTAGGGCATACGCGATGAGGGAGCTTCAATTCTCCGCACTGTGTGCATTTTGAAAACGCCGGAGTGTCAAGCTTCCATACGCTTGCGCGTCTTTTGTCTCTTCTTGCTTTTGATATTCTTCTCTTAGGTGCTATTCCCATATTGGCATCTCCTTATAAATTATAACCGTTAATTTAACAAATCTTTCAGCTTTTGAAGTCTCGGGTCAATCTCTCGGACCGCACATCCGCAATCTCCCTCATTCAAATCAGCTCCGCACTTCTGACACAATCCTTTGCATCCGCTCTTACACAGCAGCAATACCGGGATCTCAAGAATTATATCTTCCGCCGAAAGTTCCGTAACGTCAAGCATTCCGTTGCCGACGACTATATATCCGTCGTCATTCTCATCGTTCAGTTCCATCGTCAACGTATGCCTGAACGAAAAACTGAACTTCTTCTTTCCCTCTTTCAGACATCTGTCACAATGATACTTCAAACAAAAATCCGCAACATACTCGATTTCGACTATTCCGGCGGTATTTGTGACCCGTCCTTCGATTTCGACGGCTCTTTCAAGTTCTCTGTCCTCCGGAAGCGCCAGTTCTTCCGGACTCAGTTCACAACTGAATTTTTCACAGCTGCCCGATATCTCAAATACCGACTTCAAGTCCATGACCATTACAAAACCACCTCATAGTGCTGAACTATTATATTATATAATCAACCTATTACGTTGTCAATACCCAAATTACCCTTTATTTTATTCCGCACTGATCATAATAAACTCGTTCGTTCGTACCGCGATCGCACAACGTCCGCTCTCCGATCTTTCGACCGGTACAGTTCCGTATGCGCTGCGGCAGCAGATCTTCTCCGCGTCAGTTTCAAACGTGATCAGGTATTCGTCTTTCTTACGTCCGCTCGGATCGTCCGCAGCGCATACGCAAAGCGCCCTGTCTTTTTCTCCGTCCCGACGTTCAAAATCTCCGACGATAAGCGTACGGTCTCCCTCTGCGCAAAGTCCTCTCACCCATCCGATATCGAGTGACCTCAGCGAATCTATCCCTGATTTTCTCAAATCTTCTCCGCCGACAATATAAGTCTCTCTTCTTCGGAATTTGAAGTAGGCTTCGGAAAACGCGCGCAATTCTCCGTTCACCGTTTTCAACTTTTCGTATTGCTCCGTTTTGTTCCCGCTCTCATCAAGCGCGTTATGATACCACCATCCGCCCGTGTAGCACGCCCAGATCACCGTCTCCGCTCCGAAACAAAGCGCGGTATAAGCTTGAAACCTCAACTGATCTGCCGAGAGCAAGTAATCCTCCCGGTGAGAATTCAGCTGAAGTACGATCCAAAGACTCCTTCCGGTACGGCGGCAGGCGTCCGCGACTATCCGTAAATTCTCATAAAATTTCGGTACGTCCGCAGAATAACAGTAAAAATCAAAACATATATAATCGGTCGGAACGTATCGGCAATAATTTTCAATATACTCCGAATAGTTTTTCGTACCGAGCTGATTTACCGTAGCTGCCGCGTCATTCGTCGCATACGACGCATAGTTCGGGTATATATTCAAGTAACCGAACTGATTCGGAAACGCGCGGTCAACCGTCTCGATGATCTTACCGTAATGCGGAAAATCAAGCGCCGACGGCTCGTCTCCGCAGTCTATTCCCCAAACGGCGGGATGATCGCGAAAATTTTCGGCCGCTTTTTCGTATAGCGGCAGCGGATTCATTTTTGACATCGTTCCCGCGTTTTCTCCGTTTCCGCCCCACCATCCCGGTAAAACGCCGCAGACTATCGCACCGAGCCCGTTTTTATAAAACAGATCCAGCGTTTTCGTGTCGCTGTATTCGAGCCCGCAAGTTATGAAATCAAGTCCGCTTTCCGCGACCTCACATATATGCTTTTCCGTCCTTGCGTAACTCTGCAAAATGTAGGCTCCGAGATTGAGCCGCGTCCTGTCCATCCTTTTATTCACGGTTTTCCTTCCTTTTTTTCCGCTTCTTTACACAAGCTTGCGTATAAGCTTCTCTTTTTCGCCGCAGAGCAGATCTATCACAGGTATTTCTATCAGCGTGTAGCATCCGCTTTTCTGTTTTAAACTCGCTCTCGCCGCGGCGACGAGTATCTGACCTGTCAACGCGGGATTGTTTATCTTCATATCGAACTCAAAATTCTGATTCTGCGTTTTTCCCGATACGCCTTTTCTCACCATATTGACTCCGTGGCCCATATCTTTTAAAGCGTCTACGCTTTCGACCTTTATCACGTGAGTCTCGTCATGAGCAAAATAATCGTCGCTCTTTATCTCTTTTGCAACGTCTTCAAAATTATATCCGTCCGCAACTTCTATGTAAACCATCCTTCTGTGTATCCCGGTGCCGAGAGGTATCGTCATCGAAAGCGCCGCTTTTACGCCCTTTATCGCTTTCGCCGCTACTGTGTGTCCCATACTCATTCCGGGCCCGAAGTTCGTATAGGTTATACCCTTCGGCGCCGCAGCTTCCATAAGCGCTCTCACAACGGAATCGCTTCCCGGATCCCATCCCGCCGATATCACCGCGACTGCGCCGCTGCTTTTCGCGACTTTATCCAGTCTGCTTTTAACGTCCCAGATCCCGCCGTGTATATCGTAGCTGTCAACTGTGTTTATCCCGAGCTTCAATATCCTCTCCGCTATGTCCGGCGTCATTCTCGTCGGCGCGCAAAGTATCGCCGCGTCCGGTTTTTCTTTCAGCTTTTTTATATCGTCCACTATTTCCGTATCTCCGAGCTCCGGCGTCTTCGCCGCGTTCCTTCTCTCGACTCCGACAAGTCTCATATCGGGCGACGCCTCTATCGCTTCGATAACGGCTTTGCCGATATTGCCGTATCCGACTACTGCAATTTTGATCTTTTCCATAACGTACACCGCCTCAAAAATAAAATTTTACTATTAAATATAACATGATTTTTTACGATCAGTCAATACCGCGTTTTTTAAAAGCGGCTCCGGAAATATACCGAAGCCGCTGATTTTTATTATTTAAATAACGTATTTTTTGATATTGTCGGGTATATCGGTTTTTTCACACGAGACCGTGAAGGTTATCTTCACCTCGTGTTCTTTGAGCAGTGCGCTCAGCTTTTCAATCATGCTTCCGAACGCCGCTAAATCGTTTCCTCCTATTTTTAACGTCGCGTCCACAAATATATCAGATATGTCATAATTCCCGGCCATAATACCGGCGATGAATCCGTAAAGCGAATTGAAATCCTTCACATCGTAACTTTCAATATCTACAAGTCTTACCGTATAGTCTATGTCATATCGAAGTGCAAGCCCCTTCTCTATACATACGACATTTCCATTCGTTACCTTTACCGCCGCTCTTATCTTCTCGATCAACGCTTTGGTTTTTCCGGTACCCTTCGGACCGACTATTAATTCTATCATACCGATTCCTCCTTAAGGATTTTTTATTTTAAACGTCTGACGGAACAGACGTCTTTAACTTGTTTATTCTCCGAGCTCTTTCTCAAGCTTCTCTCTCATATCCTCGAAACCTTTTTTGCCGAGAAGCGCAAACATATTCTTTTTGTAGCTCTCAACTCCGGGCTGATCAAAAGGATTGACGCCGAGCATATACCCCGAAATTCCCGCCGCTTTTTCGAAAAAGTAAATCAAGCAGCCGTAATCATAAGCGCTCATACCCGGAACGTTGATGATTATGTTAGGTGTGTTGCCCGCCGTGTGAGCAAGGACCGTTCCTTCGTACGCCTTTCTGTTCACCTCGGACATTCCGCGGTCCGCAAGATAATTCAGTCCGTCAAAATCTCCGCAGACCTTCTCGATATAATAATCGTCTCCGCCGTTCTCTACGTTCAAGACAGTTTCAAACATGATCTTCGATCCGTCCTGGATATACTGTCCCAGCGAATGAAGATCCGTTGAGAATATCGCCGACGCCGGGAATATCCCCTTCTGATCTTTTCCTTCGCTCTCACCGTAAAGCTGTTTGAACCATTCCGCCGTCTGTAAAAGCGCAGGCTCGTATCCTACCAGCATCTCGACCGATCTGCCCTTGCGGTACAAAATATTTCTCAATGCCGCATATCTGTAGCAAGCATTGTCTTTGTCGCATTTCGAATACCTCTCCGCCGCATCTTTCGCTCCGCGCATAAGTTCGTCGATATCGACTCCCGCGACCGCTATCGGCAGTAAGCCGCCGGGAGTAAACATCGAATATCTCCCTCCGACGTCGTCCGGTATCACAAAGGTCTCAAATCCCTGCTCGTCGGCAAATTTTTTGAGCGCACCGCGGCATTTGTCGGTAACGCAGTAGATCCTCTTTTTCGCTTCAGCTTCGCCGTACTTTTCGTTAAGTATTTTTCTGAACGCGCGGAACGCTATTCCCGGTTCGACCGTAGTTCCCGACTTCGAAACCGTTATTACCGTCAGATCCTTGCCGTCGCAGAGCTTGATTATTCCGTTAAGATACGCCGGGCTTATGCTGTTGCCCGCAAAATAGATATCCGGACTCTCTTTGTCAAGTTCGTTGTGGAACGGGGACTTGATATATTCTATCGCGGCTCTCGCACCGAGATATGATCCGCCTATTCCTATCACGACTACGGCTTTCGAATTGCTCCTTATCCTTTTCGCCGCCGCCTTTACTCTCTCATACTCTTCTTTATCGTAATTGAACGGGAGATCGACCCATCCTAAAAAGTCGTTTCCGTATCCGCTCTTCTCGTAAATCGTCTTGTGAGCCGCCTCGACCTGCGGCCAAATTTTATCCACCTCGGAATCCGACAAAAACTTTTTCAAATACTTTTCGTTTAAAGATATCGCCATCGTTTTTTCAACTTATCATATATTATTCGTTATTTTTATTTTAATTGATTTTTTAGTGCTTTTCAAGTAGTATTGAACAATTTATATAAAATTGTAACTTATTTTTATTTGCAAATTTTACAACAAAATTCGATTTTATTGCAACAACGCTCCATACAATATTACGAACGCGTTGAAAAAATTCATCTTTTCGACCCGCTCCGCCGCGTATAAAATATACTCTCCTACCGTTTCTTCGCCCGATCTTACCGAGACTTTTCCTATCTTTTCGCCTTCCTTTACCGGCGCCTGAACGTTTTCGTCGCTTTCGATCTCAACCGTCAGCTCTTTTTCCTTCCCCTTCTTTACTATAAATTCTTCCGGCAGATCGTATTTACCTATCACACTGTCGCTGACCCCTCCGGTAACTTTGACGTAGACCGCGGTTTCGGATACGGGCGCTTTCGCAACGGTATAATTCGCAAAGGCATAATCCAGCAGCGTTCGCGCGGAGCCGAACTGATCGTCACTGTTTCCCGCCCCGAGTACTACCGCGATGACGCCCAGCCCGTTTCTCTCAGCCGACGCCGCCAGACATTTTCCCGCGTCGTCGGTGGAACCGGTCTTCAGCCCCGTTGCGCCTTTGTAAAATCTTATGAGCTTATTCGTATTTACAAGCTGCGTTTTTCCGTCTCTGAGCGTGTTCATCCAGACGGTAGTATAATCTTTTATCTTTTCGTGTTTCAGCAGTTCCGACGACATCTTCGCTATGTCCCGCGCCGACGAAAAATGTCCCTTGCTGTCAAGCCCCGACGCGTTCATAAAATTCGTGTTCGTCATACCGAGCTCTTTCGCCCTTTCGTTCATAAGACCCACAAACTCCTCCTCGCTGCCGGATACGTACTCCGCAAGAGCTACCGCCGCATCGTTCGCCGAACCTATCGCCGTCGCCTTCAAAAGCTCTTCGACACTCATAGTCTCTCCCGGTTCGAGCCATATCTGTGAGCCGCCCATCGAACAGGCGTGCTCCGACGCTGCTACCTCGTCGTTAAGCGAGATCTTTCCGCCGTCTATCGCCTCCATTACCAATAACATCGTCATGACCTTCGTTATCGACGCCGGTGCGAGCGGTTCGTCGGGATTTTTTTCATATAACACCGTTCCGCTCCCCTGCTCGATCAGTATCGCCGACTTTACCTTGAGCGTGTTCCCGAAACTTTCCGACGATACCGCCGTCGTTTCTGTTTCGTTCTCCGGATTGTATTCACCGCCGGCGTATACTCTCTCTCCCGTCGACGCAATTATCGCAAAAAACGCGATCACTGCCGAAATCACTCTTATGATTGCTCTCTTCTTTTTCATGAAATTTCTCTCCTTATTTAAATTCTCGAATTTGTCCGAGTTTGTAAAATTCTATGCAAAAGTCTCCGATAAAATGAAAAGTGTGCTCAATTTTACCTCCCCGTTCTCCTTTTTTCCGCTATATTTAACTAATTTTAAATATATCAGTCCGAA
>JAGAEK010000052.1 GCA_017828835.1 Oscillospiraceae bacterium
AGTGTAACCGGACCGAATAAAAATCGCTTTAAACAACAGAGACACTGAAAACCGGGAAAGGAGGAGCGTTTTTGGAAGACGGAAAAATCGTTGAGCTTTATCTTAAGCGGGACGAGAACGCGATCGGGCAGACCGCGGAGAAATACGGAGCGCGTCTGCGCGCTTTGGCTTTCGGGATCACGGCGGACCGCGAGGTATCGGAAGAATGTGAAAACGACACCTACTTAGAGGCGTGGAAAACAATACCTCCGAATGAACCGAGAGATTATTTTTATCCGTTTCTTGCGTGTATAACGCGGCATATTTCGATCGACCGCTGCCGCAGAAACACGAGATCAAAGCGCAGCGGATACGTTGTTGAACTGAACGAAGAACTGGAAAAATGTCTGCCGGTATCGGGAAACGTGAGCGAAGAGATAGACGCAAAGACGCTCGGAGAAGCGATCAGCCGGATTTTATACACGCTGCCGCTGGAAAAGCGGGTGATGTTTATCAGAAGATACTTTTATTTTGAGTCGATATCCGACGTCAGCCGAAAATGTTCCGTAAGTAAAAGCAATGCGAAAACGATGCTTTTTAGGATCAGGAGCGATCTTAAAAAATATCTTGAGAAGGAAGGTTATACACTGTGAAAAGCGAAAAGATATCAGAGAGCTTGGAATACGTTGATCCCGCGATTATAAACGAAGCGGAGGGATACGTTTCACCGGTGAAAAAGAGCTACGGAATGAAATGGGGGCTCATAGCGGCGTGTATCGCCGTGGTGCTGGTGATAGGATCGGCGGCGACGGTGTTTGCGGTGGAAGCCAAGGAATATAACGACGCGGTGGCGTTTTTCGAAGATAACGGACTGTCGGCGGCGGGACTGAGCCGAGCGGAGGTGAAAGCCGTCTACCGTGATATCACGACCAAGAGCTTTAAATTTGAGAAAACCGCGGATATCATCAAACAGTCGGTCTACGGCTACGAGATCGAACATGTCGACAAAACTCCGGAAGACGCGGAAGAAATATGGAACAAAAACTTTGAGGCCGCGCAGAAGGACTACGGCTACAAACAGACGTTCCATGAAAACGGTCAGCTGGAGCCGGGACTTCCGATAAGCGAAAAAACGACGCTGGAATATTACGAAGACGGCAAACTGATATGGACGGCGGACTTTGCGGAAGAGTCGATCGAAAACACTGTCAAGGTAAACGGAATGACAATGGTGTTGGGGCATAAATACGTTTATTCTTCGACCGAAATATATCCGGAATCCGAGTTGATAGGATATTGTGTCTTTAACGGCGAGATGTATGAGTCAGCGAAGATACATCAGGAATATACCTTTGCGGCGTTTGTCGACGGAGAGGGGAAGGTCTTTTGGAAAGCGAAGCTGAATCACGCGTCACAGTTCGAGCAGATCATAGCGGTTTTTGAAAACGAAGACGGCAGCCGCAGTATTTTCAGCCGGGCGGACAGAAGCGGTATCGTACTTACTAAGCTCGACGAAAACGGAAACGAACTGAGCGCGAAGATACTTAAAGTGTCGGCGTATCTTGAAAAGGTCGCGCGGTTTTACGACGGCGGATATCTCGTTCAGGTGAGCAGTTTGGATTCGGAAGAAGCCGATACGCTTTTGAAGGTCGACAAGGACGGGAACGTATTCGGCGATTTCACTTACGAATCTGAAGACACGTCGTTTTTGATCACCGATTTTATTGAGTTCGGCGGACAGATCTATCTGTCGGCGGTCGCCGCGGACAAACAAAACAGCGTAGGGTGGATATACGTGTCGGACAAAGAGCAGGACGCGGTATCATCGTTGCCCGAAGAATATTATGACGAACAGTTCACGGCGAAACTGCGGGAAAATCACACGGCGATACTGCTTGTTTGCGATCCGGAGGGCGGAACGCCGACGACGTTTTATTCGGTCAAAGGAGCTTTCGGCTCCGGACTTTCGGTAAACGGCGAAGGAAACCTTGAATGGAAGGTAAAGACCATATCGACGGCGTATATATCGTATTATACGAATTCGTTTTGGATGGCGGGTACCTGCGAGGTTTTCCGTTATACCTTCGACCTGTCGGGAAAACTTATCGACAGCTTTGATACCGGAAAAATCGTAGGTTTCTGCAGATAACGAACGGTCGAAGAGACGGACGTATCACGTTACCGCAGGCATTGGACCTGCGGTATTTTTTTCGGCAAAAAAAGAGAGATTAACAAAAAATTTAAAAAAATATTACCAAAAGCTAATTAAAAAATAAAAAAAGTTGTATAATAGAGATTAGAAAACGCAAAGGCAGGTCAAGTTGATGTTAGAACTGAAAAACGTAGTGAAGGAATACCCCGCGGGAAACGGGAAGGTCAGTGCGCTTAAAGGGATAAATTTAAGATTCCGGAAATCCGAATTCGTCGCGGCATTGGGTCCGTCCGGATGCGGAAAAACGACGCTGCTTAATATAATCGGAGGACTGGATCACTACACGTCAGGAGATCTGATCATAAGCGGCAAATCGACGAAGGATTTTACCGACAGAGAGTGGGACGCTTATAGGAACCATTCTGTCGGATTTGTATTCCAGAGCTATAATCTGATACCGCATCAAACCGCCTTGCAGAACGTGGAGCTGTCGCTGACTCTGACCGGAGTACCGAAGTCGGAGAGGAGAAGACGCGCGCAGAAAGCGCTCGAGGACGTTGGGCTGCTGCCGCAGATCAACAAAAGGCCGAACGAGATGTCGGGAGGTCAGATGCAGCGTGTTGCGATCGCACGCGCTTTGGTCAACGATCCGGATATAATCCTCGCGGACGAGCCGACCGGAGCGCTCGACACCGAAACGAGCATACAGATCATGGAGATAATGAAAGCGATATCGAAGGACAGGCTGGTCGTGATGGTAACTCACAATCCCGATCTTGCCGAGAAGTATTCGACAAGAATAATCAGGATGCTTGACGGAGAGATAACGTCCGACACGATGCCGATCAGCGACGAAGAATATGAAAAGGAGCTCGAAGAGGCCAGGAAAGACAGAAAAGAAAAGAGCAAGCTAAAGATGCCGTCGATGTCGTTATGGTCGTCGTTTTCGCTGTCGCTTAAAAACCTTTTCACTAAAAAGGGCAGGACCATACTGACTTCTTTTGCCGGAAGTATCGGAATAATCGGTATAGCGCTGATACTTTCGATTTCCCGGGGAATGACAAAATATATAAACGAGACGCAGGAGAACGCGCTGTCGTCGTATCCTCTGGCGATAGAGAGTACTACGGTGGATCTGACGTCGCTTATGAATGCGTTTATGAACGTGAATTCAGGCAAAACGAGCCACGGTAAAGACGAAATATATAAAAAATCCGCCATATACAACATGGTGAACGCGCTGAATAATCTTGAAACGAGAAAAAACGACCTTGTATCGTTCAAAAAATATATAGAAGCGGAAATGGAAGACAAGGACGGGAAATTTTATAAAGCGGTGAACGGCATACAGTATACCTATTCCTTGCCGCTGTACGTTTACACGAAAAACGTAGACGGATCGATAATCCGCTCCGATACGGCTGAGCTTATGTCGGAGATCTTATACGAATATATGGGAATGAACATGTCGTCAGCGTCTTCCGGAGGTATGTTCAGTCTCGGAAGCGGCACGAGTTCAAGCACAAGAAATATGTGGCAGGAAGCGCTGCGCGGGACGGACGGAGAGCTGATAAACGAGCTTTTGTATAATCAATATGATCTGCTCTACGGCGAATGGCCTGACGCCTACGACGAGATAGCCATAGTCGTCGACAAAAATAACGAGCTTGACGATCTGACGCTCTACGCTCTCGGACTTGAGCCTAAAAAACAGATAGACAAAATAATGAAAGCCGCGACCGAAAAAACGGAGCTTGAAAAAAGCGACGACAGCTGGTCTTACGAAGAGGTTTGCAATAGAGAATACAAAGTTATATTGAATTCGTCGTGTTACAGCTACGACGAGGAAAACGGCAGATATATCGATCTGCGCGACACCGAAGCCGGATTGCGTTATCTCTATGATAACGGGATAGACTTGAAGGTAACGGGAATAATACGTCCTAACAAAGACGCGGCGGCGACCATGCTGACGGGCTCGATCCTCTACACCGAAGCGCTTACCGAATATATCATAGCGGGTTCCGCAGGATCGGAGGCGGTGAAAGCTCAGAAGGAAAATGAGAAGACGGATGTGATAACGGGACTGCCGTTTAAAGATACTGCTTCGGAGATGAGCGACGAAGAGAAACGGGACGAATTCAAAAATTATATACGTGATCTTAACGACAACAAAAAAGCCGAGCTGTATATAAAGATCATGAGCATACCCGACGAAGAACAGATAAAAGCGTCGGTCGACGGAGTCATGGCGCAGATGACGCGTGAGATGATCGAAAACAGTATGATAGAGGGACTTTCCGGGAAAATGGGAGTCGGAGAAGAGGTCGTCAGAGAATACGTTGAAACGATGTCCGACGAAGATATATACGAGCTTTTCCGAAACAGTGTCGAGGAAAGGTTTCGGGAACAGTACGCGGCGGGAATAAGAGAAAATTTGAGCAAAATGAGTGTTGAGGAGCTGGTTTTTGCGCTTGAGAGCGCAATAGACGGCATGACCGACGAACAGTGCGTGAAATATTACGACGAGACCGTTGAATTTTCTTCTTCCGATTATGAGAGCAATCTGAAGATGCTCGGATATGTGGATCTTGACGATCCTGCGACGATAAATATTTTCGCGTCGTCATTTGAAAACAAAAACGTCATTGAAGACAAGATAGCCGAATACAACAGAAACACGGACGAAATGTCGAGAATAAAATATACCGACTACGTCAGGATAATAATGTCTTCGGTCACAACGATAATAAAAGCGATAACCTATATTTTGATAGCGTTTGTCGCGATATCGCTGATAGTTTCGTCGATAATGATAGGGGTAATAACGCTGATATCGGTCCAGGAACGCACGAAAGAGATCGGCATACTCAGAGCGATCGGAGCATCGAAAAAAGAGGTTGCGGGAATGTTCAACGTAGAAACGATGATAATAGGTTTCGCGGCGGGAGCGATCGGCGTTCTGATGACCTGTATCATATGCGTACCCATAAATCTGATCATACATCTGCTCACGGGAATAAAGAGTCTGAGCGCGTTTTTGCCCGTAACGGACGCGATAATACTGATAGTGATCAGCGTACTGCTGACGCTCGTTTCGGGACTGATACCGTCGAGGAGCGCGGCGAAAAAGGATCCCGTGGTCGCGTTGAGGACCGAATGACAATAACGCTTGCGAAAAGGCGGCGGGCGTGTTATTATTAGAAAAAAATCGGAATTTGAAAGGAACGGTATATTTTGGATAACAAATACAGCGGGATACAGCCCAAAACTTTCAAAGAAAAATGGGAAAATTACTGGTATCATTATAAATTTCGGACGATAGTCGGGATCTTCGTGGCTGTCGCGGCGATACTGCTGATAAAAGATATATTTTTCAAGCCGAAATACGATATAGAACTGACTTACGTCGTCAGGGGATATTCCGATATAGGCGACTATTCAAAAAATATCAAGAGCGATTACGCAAAGCTTG
>JAGAEK010000053.1 GCA_017828835.1 Oscillospiraceae bacterium
CAGCCATCATGGCGGGGATATTCTCTCTGCCGAAACCGTTTTCGCGTATTTCCTGTATACCGTTCGAAACGAGGAAGAAATTCGCGTCGTCAGTTATAAGCCGCGGCCAGACGTAGGAATTCCAGCATTCGATGGCTTTCAGGAGGATAATTATTATAATCGTCGGTCTGCAGATGGGAATCATGACCTTCAGAAGATACTTCAGATCGGAGGTACCGTCGACTTTTGAAGCAAAATAAAGCTCGTTCGGTACCTGAGAAAAGTTTTCTTTCAGAAGATAAAGGTAAAATACCGACGAAACGGAAGGAAGGATGAGTCCGAGAAAAGTATTTCTCAGATCAAGGTCGGTGATCGTTACGAAATTTGTGATAACAACGAGTTCGTTCGGTATCATCATCAGCGCGAGAAAAGCACCGAAAAGCAGATTCTTTCCGCGGAAATCGAGTCTTGCGAAGGCAAACGCCGCAAGAGTTATAACGATGAGAGTGATAGCTGTCGTCGCGACGGTAAATATAAAGGTGTTCATAAAATAGCGTCCGAGCTTTACGGATGTGAAAGCGGAGACATAATTTTGAAGCGTCGGGGTAGGGGTGAAGAATTTCGGAATAAATTCAGAAGAGTATTCGCCGTAGCCCTTGACGGAAGTGAGTGCCATCCAATAGAACGGGAAAAGCACGGCGACTGCCCATATTCCGAGAAACACGTAGAGAAA
The DNA here is from genome assembly GCA_017828835.1 of Oscillospiraceae bacterium. Taxonomy (GTDB): domain Bacteria; phylum Bacillota; class Clostridia; order Oscillospirales; family Ruminococcaceae; genus RGIG8367. Next base: position 713 of record JAGAEK010000053.1, read on the forward strand.
TATATTGAATACGATGTTTTTGACGTTCGATCGGTTTTTTGAGTCGTTTTCGAAATTATTCATAAATTACAACAGAACCTTTCATTAAAAGAAAATCCGGACATCCGTTTTAATAATGAACGTACTTTTTGCTGACAGAGAGGTTTATGACGGTTATCGTCAGAACGATCAGGAACAAAACAACCGCCGAGGCGGATGCAAACGAAGGATAGCCGCCGCTGTTGCCGTAGAGCATATCGTAGATATATCCGACGATCGTGTTCATTTCGGCGGCGTTAAGTTTTGTGCCGAACAGCGCGACCGCGTCGCTGTAGGCTTTGAACGCGCCGATAAAGCCGGTTATGATCAGATAAAAAATCATCGGGGAGATCATCGGGAGGGTGATTTTGAAAAAGATCCGGGATTTAGACGTATTGTCGATACGCGCCGCGTTATAGTAATCTTTATTGACGGAAGCGAATGCGCTTGTGAGGATCAGTATTTTGAAAGGAAGGACGATCCAGACCGTGTAGATACACAAAACTGTCATTTTTGCCCAATAAGGACCGTCTATAAAATCAACGGAATTTCCTCCGAAAGTCTTTATCAAAAAATTTATAAGTCCGTCGGTATAGGCGGTTTTTTTGAAAAGTATCATAAAAACGAGTCCGACGGCGAGAGTGTTGGTAACGTAGGGAAGAAAGTATATCGTTTGGAAAAGTTCGCGTAATTTTGAGACGGAACTCAAAGCGTAGGAAATAAGCAGCGCAAATCCGGTGGAAACGGGTACTGTGATTATAACGAGTATAAACGTGTTTTTAAGTGCCTGAAGGAAATAGGGATCGCGAAGTATATAGCGATAATTATAAAGTCCTACGCCGAAAAACGTTTGAGACGCTGAATTATAACCCTCTTCGAAGGAATATACGATGACGTCGACGAGAGGATATACCATAAAAACGGCGAGGAAAGCTATCGCCGGAAGAAGATAAAGCCATGCTTTCAAGTTTCGATGTTCCATAAAATCTCTCCTTATCTTACGGAAAACGCAATGCGCTCTTGTGTCGTTTTGTCGAATAAAAGCGTTTTTGCGGGTTTCAATGAAAAACTTACTTCCGGAGCTAACGGAATGACGTTTTCGGAAGGAACGATCGCGCGAAGGATTTTCGTTTCGGCCGAAGGATGAGAGAACAAAACGGTAACGTCACGTCCCATAACGTCGACGCTGTTCAAAGAACAGCGGAACGGCCCGTCGGGAGCGGGTACGAAACCTTCGGGACGTATACAAACGAAAACTTCGCCCTCTTTTTCGGAAGTTATCGGGAGAACGGCGTCTTCACCGATATACAGATAGCCGTCGCGTACGTGTCCGAAAAATACGTTTATCGGGGGTGCTCCGAGGAATTTCGCGACAAAAAGATTTTTCGGGTCGTCGTATATTTGCTGAGGTTTGCCGATCTGCTGCAATTCTCCGGCCTTCATAACGACCATCGTGTCGGAAATGCTCATTGCCTCGTCCTGGTCGTGAGTTACGAAAACGGTGGTGATTTTCGTTTCGCGCTGAATACGCCGGATCTCTTCTCTCGTCTGTATCCTGAGCCGCGCGTCGAGATTTGACAGCGGTTCGTCGAGAAGCAGTGCTTTCGGAAGTTTGACAAGCGCGCGAGCTATTGCAACACGCTGCTGCTGACCGCCCGAAAGCTCGCCGGGTTTTCTGTCGAGGTATTCCGATATCTGAACGAGCTCGGCGGTTTCGTTGACACGCTGAGCCATCTGTTCTTTCGTGAGTTTATCCGCACCTTTGAAATTTTGCAGCGGGAACATGATATTTTCGCGCGCAGTAAGATGCGGGTATAGAGCGTAGCTTTGAAAAACCATACCTATTCCGCGTTTTTCCGGAGGAAGCTCCGTTACGTCTTCGCCTCCGAAATAAATTTTGCCGCTGCTCGGTTTCAGAAGTCCGCTTATCATATTCAGAACGGTACTTTTTCCGCATCCGGAAGGACCTAGAAGAGATACTATCTGACCGTCGGGGATCGTTATGGAAAAGTCGTTTACGGCGACAACGTCCGTGTGGATATGCTTATTACGGTTAGGAAAGCGCTTTGTGAGATTTTTTAACGTTACGTCCATAAATGTTCCTCTGCTTTTCTTTATAATTTCTATAACAATATCATAAAACATATTTTTTGATATTTCAATAGCAATCGGTTTTGCAATACTGCGGCCGAGCAAAGAATTACAAATAAAAAATACCCCTATCGTTTTGGATAGGGGTAAACGTATTTTTAGAATTATTGAGCAAAACTGTTGTTTTTAACGCTTTCAAACTCGTCGGTGATCTCTTTGCTCGGAGCCTTTGTCAAAAGACTTACGATAATAAGAACGATCGCTGCGAAAAGGAAAGCGGGGAGCAGCTCATAGAGACCGAATATTCCGTCGAGGGGTTTTAAGAGGTATTTCCAGATGAATACCATGGCGCCTCCGGAAATCATACCCGCGATAGCACCGGGCAACGTCGCACGTTTCCAGAAGAGCGAGCAAAGGATTATAGGACCGAAGCTTGCACCGAAACCTGCCCAAGCGAACGAAACGATATCGAATATCGAACTGTCGGGATTGCGGGCGATTATCACACCGCAGGCGGCGATTACGATAACGGTCAGACGAGCGAACAGCATGCTGGATTTATTTGAAATTTTAAGGTGGAATGTCTCACGGAGTATATTTTCCGAAATACTTGACGAAGCGGCAAGGAGCTGACTGTCTGCGGTAGACATCGTGCTTGCGAGTATTCCCGAGAGGATAAGACCTGCCATAAGAGCCGGGAAGATGCCGTAGGAAGAGAGGAAAGACGAGATTTTGACAATTACGGTCTCGGTAGCGGATCCGCTGAGAGCTTCAATGGTACCCTGAGACGAAAGAGTGTTTCCGACAAGTCCGATAGCGACCGCGACGAACATCGCGATAACGACCCAAACGGAAGCAACGCGCCTTGAGAGATTGAGTTTTCTTTCATCCTTGATAGCCATAAAGCGGAGCAGGATATGGGGCATTCCGAAATATCCGAGTCCCCAGGAAAGAGTCGTTATTATCTGAAGTATCGAGTAAGGCGAACCGGTTCCAGAGGCAGGTGAATAAGTAGACGTAAGTGAAAAATAGCCGGGGAGAGATTTCGCGTTTTCCAAAACGGCGCCGATACCTCCGGCAGAGATCGTTGCAAATATCAGAACGAACAGTATTGCGAAGGTCATGACGATACTTTGGATAAAGTCGGTCATGGAAACCGCCAAAAATCCGCCTGCCGCGGTATACCCGACGATAACGATAGCGGATATTATCATTGCGACTATGTATTTTGCACCGAACAACGAAGAAAACAGTTTTCCGCAGGCGGCAAATCCCGAAGCGGTGTAAGGAATAAAGAATATGATGATTATCAAAGCCGCGATAACTGAAAGAATATTCTTTTTATCTCTGAATCTGTTTGAAAGGAATTGAGGCAGAGTGAAAGAATTTGTGGCTTGAGTATATCTGCGGAGGCGTTTGGCGGTGAACAGCCAATTGAGATAGGTACCTGCGGCGAGTCCGATAACGGTCCAACCGACGTCTGCGACACCCGAAAGGTAAGCGAGTCCGGGGAGACCCATTAAAAGGTAACTCGACATATCCGACGCCTCTGCGCTCATTGCGGTAACGAGAGGACCGAGTTTTCTTCCGCCGAGATAAAAGTCAGAGGAGGATTCGCTCTTTTTAGCATAGCGGAATCCGATGACGATCATACAGACGAGGTAGACGAATATTGTCGCCAGAATACATATAGTAGCGGTCGATAATGTGGGTTCTGTCATAAAAATTCTCCTTATAATTTAATTTTCCGTTGCGTTGAAGCCGGAACGAACGTCGGTTAATAATGATATTATAACATAAAATCCGCAATATGGAAGCGTTATTTTTCCATAAGGTTTGAAACGGACCGATGATGAGTTTGAGTTTATGATACCGTCGGGCGGTTATCTGTGTTTTCCGACAAAGAAGAGTGCGAGCGTTCCGGGACCGGAATGCGATCCGATGACGGTTCCGGTGGGGGTTACCAACTGAACTTTTGCACCGTAACGTTCCGCAAGTATGGTTTTGAGGTCGTTGACGTCGTTTTCACAGTCGCCGTTGCAGATGAAGACGGTACCGTCCTTTGGGTCTAGTGCGAGTTCACCGTATTTATCGGCGAGAGCGCGGACCGATGCGTGTCTGCCTCTGACCTTCGACATACTGATAAGGTGTCCCTCGTCGTCCATGTGAAGTACGGGTTTTATGCCGAGCGCTTTTCCGACGAACGCGAGAGTCGGGCTGATCCTGCCGCCGCGTTTCAGGTAGACGAGATCGTCGACGGTGAACCAGTGGCAGAGATGAAATCTCATTTCTTCGGCAAATGCCGCCGCCTCCTCGATCGTCGCACCCGAGTTTTTCTTCTCGAGCGTGAGGTAGAGAAGGAGGCCGAATCCGGCGGACGCGGAGAGCGAGTCGAGAGTTATGATCTTGCGGTCGGGATAATTTTCCCTGAGTTGATCCGCCGCAATACGCGCAGAGTTATATGTTGTTGAGAGTCCGGACGAGAATCCTATGTAGAGGATATCGGTACCGCGGGAAAGAATATTTTCAAATGCAGAGGAAAATGCTTCTACGTTGACGGCAGAAGTTTTCGCAACGCTTCCCGCGCGCATTTTTGCATAAAACTCCTTTGTGTCCATAGAACCGTCTTTATACTCTATATCAGAACCTTCGAATTTGAAAGTGAGGGAGAGGTATTCGCAGCCCCATTCTTTAAGTATCTCAGGAGAAATATCGCATGCTGAGTCTGTGTAGATGATGTAATTGTTCATTTCAAGTCTCCTTTATATTTGTAATATCGTTTTTTCAGAGAAAAACTCATAAACTACGATTCAGTCTATATTCTACCATCTATTGAAAATTAAATCAACAGTATTTTTATTCTTAAAAAATGGCAGACAAAAAATGCGAATGATTTGCATATTGACAATCGGAAAAAAGATAATTATAATAAAAATGCGAATCAGTTGCAAATTGGATTTGAGGTGGTAAAATGCCTGACTATACGACAAAACAGCGCAAAGCGCTGACAGAGTTTTTGTCCGCGCGTACGGATGAACAGCTGACGGCAAAAGAGATCGCCGACGGAGTTGAGAAGAGCGGAGTAAGTGTGAGCGCGGTATACAGAAATCTTGCAAAACTTATTTCCGATGGAAAGCTGAAGCGGATAATCCGCGAGGGAGCGCGGGAGGCGTATTATCAGTATACGGATACGGATTGCTGCAGAGGATGTCTGCATTTGATATGTAAAAAATGCGGAGTAACGTCTCATCTTGAAGCGAAAGATACGGAAAATTTTGTTTCGGGGATCGCGAAAAACCGGAAATTTGCAGTCGATATAACCGATACGGTACTTTACGGAGTATGTGAATTATGCAGGAAAAATGCGGAAGGAACGGATAAAAAATGAAAAAGGTATTGTGTTTGGTGATTTGTTCAGCGATTTTGGCGGCTGCGTTTTGCGGATGCGGAAACGATTACGTCCAAGACGGTAAACTTAAGGTAGTGGCGACGATCTTCCCGGAATACGACTGGGTGAGAGAAATCATGGGCGATGCGTTTGAAGACGCAGACGTCGTTTTGCTTCAGTACGGCGGTACGGATATGCATAGTTATCAGCCGACGGCGGCTGATATCATAAAAATATCCGACTGCGACATATTCATATACGTCGGAGGGGTTTCGGACGATTGGGTAAAAGGCGCGTTAAAGGAAAAGAAAAACAAAGATATGAAGGAGATAAATCTTTTGCAGATACTCGGAGAGAACGCGCTTGAAGAAGAGATAAAAGAAGGAATGGAGAGCGAAGAACAGCACGACCACGGCGAAGAGGAGCCGGAGCTTGAC
>JAGAEK010000054.1 GCA_017828835.1 Oscillospiraceae bacterium
ATATATGCTAAAAGCTTGCGATCGCACTGACGCGCACTTCGAACAACCTCGATCCGACGATAATCGTGATCGGGCACGACGGATATTATTTCAACGACCGTATGCTCAAGCTTATCGAAAGCAGACTTAACGAATGCATACTCGTAAACGGCTACAAAAAAATATCGGTACTTCGTTCAAGTTTTAAAGACGGCGCATCTATGATCGGAGCGGCAACGACCGTTATGGATAAGATATTCAACAATCAGCTCAATATTTTCGAATAACGGTCAGCGATAATACTTATAATAAGCGACGTAAGTACATTCTTCGGTCTCGGTTTTATGAGTCAGAACGACGCCATCCAGACTCATCAGAAAAGCGGCATGGATATTTTCGAGTTTACCTCTGAAAACGTCCTCATTGTTGCAGACGATGATAAGTTCGCCGTCCGCGACGTTCAAACATCCGTTTCTTCCGATTATCGTTTCTCCGTCCGGTTCTCTTTTTGAAACGTATCTTATTTGTTTTTTATCGAGACTTTTCAGCAGCGATTCGTTCGCTGCTTCTTTTTTTGTGAAATTTTTATTTTTGAATATCGACAAATAAATCCCTACTTTAATTCTACTATAGTAACGCCGTCCTCGCCCTCGCCGAATACTCCGGAGCGGTAAGATTTCACGGCTTTGTTGTTTTTGAGCTTTTGTCTGACAACGCTGCGCAGAACGCCGGAACCTTTTCCGTGTATTAGAGTAACGTGGCGGATCCCGAGTAGGATACATTCGTCGAGGTATGCTTCCATATCCATGATCGCCTCTTCCGAATCTTTTCCTCTCAAATCGAGTTCGGTACGGATATTTCTGTCGGCGGAGCTTGTGATATTTTTAGTAACGGAGCCCTGATAAGAAACTTTCTTTTTATCAATGAGCCGCAGCTCGTCGACGCTGACCTTTGTTTTTATGATACCTGCCTGTACAAGAGCAAATCCGGAAGGATCGGGCGGTTCTATAACCACGCCCTCTTTTCCGAAGCTGCTGATAAAAACGGAATCTCCGGATTTGAGAGGACGGGGCAGGGTATAGGAGGACTGTTTTTTCTCGATCGGATCCGATATTTCATAAAGAGCGTTGACGTTATTTTTCATTTGAGATCTCGCGCGATTCACCTTTTCTGAAAAGTCCGCACTGTCTTTGGCTTTTTTGATTTCCTCGAGTTCGTCGAGTATTCTTGATGATTCCGCGTTAAGCGTTTCGATTATACGTCTTGATTCCGCTTTGACACGTTCGATCTCCTTTTCCTTTTCCTTTTCCAGTTCACGTTTCATATTTTCGAGTTCTTTTTTTGTATTTTCGGAGCGGATACGGTTATCTCTTGCTTTTTCGAGCTCGATCTCGGCGGATTGGCGTGACTCTTCAAGTTTCGAAACGACGTCCTCGAAGCGGGTATTTTCATTTGAGATAAGTTCGCCGGCTCTTTTGACGATGTCTTCCGACATACCGAGTCTTTTTGAGATAGCGAAAGCGTTTGATTTACCCGGAGCGCCTATAAGTAATTTATATGTAGGTTTCAAGGATGCGATATCGAATTCGCAGCAGGCGTTTTCGACGCCGGAAGTTTGGAGCGCAAACATTTTGATTTCGGCGTAATGTGTCGAGGCAATGATCTTTGCGCCGAATATTCTTAACTTTTCGATTATAGCGACTGCAAGAGCGGCACCCTCCACAGGATCCGTTCCGGCGCCGAGTTCATCGAGAAGGACGAGCGAATTTTCGTTTGCTTTACCCAATATTTCGATAATATTCGTGATATGAGCGGAGAAAGTCGAAAGACTCTGCTCGATACTCTGTTCGTCGCCGATATCGGAAAAGACGCTGTCGAAAACGGCGACGGAGCTTCCGTCGGATGCCGGTATCATAAGTCCGCAGGCAGCCATAAGCGCAAAAAGCCCGACTGTTTTAAGAGTAACGGTTTTTCCGCCGGTATTAGGACCGGTTACAACGACCGTATCGAAATCTTTTCCGATTTCGATACTTATCGGGACGGCTTTTGCGGGATCGATAAGCGGGTGGCGGGCGTTTATCAGTTTTACGATACCGTTTTTATTCAATTCCGGAGCAATGGCGTGCATTTTAGATGCGAGCCTTACTTTTGCGAAAATAACGTCTATTTTCACGAGAGAGTCGTAATTATCGATGATTTCCCGGGAATACCGACCGACCGCTGCGGAAATCGCGGAGATTATACGGTTGATTTCGTCGCGTTCTTTTGATTTGAGTATTTTGATTTCGTTGTTGGCTTCGACGACGGATGCGGGCTCAATAAAAATCGTGGCACCGCTTGACGACGCGTCGTGTACCATACCTTTGACGTCATTGCGGTATTCGGCTTTGACGGGAACGACGAATCTTCCGTTGCGCTGCGTTACGAGTCTCTCCTGAAGGTATTTCGATGTTTCCGGAGACGACACTATTTTATCGAGCTGGTCTCTTATTTTAGACTCGTTTATTCTGATCTTACGGCGTATTTCTCTGAGCTCCGCGCTTGCCGTATCGGCGATCTCTTCCTCGGATATTATACTGTCGCAAATAAGAGATTCAAGATCGGGAAGGGGAGTAAGCGAATCAAAATAATCGCTCAAAGAGTCGTCCTGTATTTCCGAAGAAATACGGTAGTTGTAAACTGAAGCGACGGTTTTGAGAGTTACGGCGATATCGAGCAGTTCTTTAAGCGAAAGAGAGGCGCCGACCTCCGCGAGCTTTACCTTTTCTTTTATATTTATTATCCCGCGTACGGACGGATAGCCGCAAGTTATACTCATAGCGTAAGCGTCCGACGTATTTTTCATCAAAAGGCGGACTTCTTCAAAATCGTTTGAAGGAGTCAGGTTTTTCGCAATATTTTTGCTGTCGTCGCAGCCGCAGTTTTCCGAAAGCATAGATAAGATCTTGTCAAGCTCAAGAGATTGACAGTATTTATTCAGGGCACACATAAGCAAAGATCCTTTCACAAAACAGAATTAAGAAAATCAAGTGTTTTCGGCTTTTTCGGAATACAGAAAAGCAAATATTTTTCAGTGATCGAGTTTAGGTTTTCGATATTTTCGTCGGATAACGAGAAATTATATATTTTTCCGTCGTCGGAATATATTATATGCCGCATTGAGTTGAGCAGGTCGGGGGAAATTTCGGTTTCGGATAGATCGTAAGTTTTTGAATCCGTAACGGAACCGTGGCATTTCGAGCAAATTATCGAGGCACTTTCGAAATTGAAAAACGAATTTATATCGGTACAGTAATTTGCACAACTTGAGCAGGCGACGAGGTTCGGCATATACCCTG
>JAGAEK010000055.1 GCA_017828835.1 Oscillospiraceae bacterium
ATACTTGTAATTGGCACGGCTCCACGAGTAATTTCAAAAGGAATGATTTTTTCGGTTCCAAATCGTTTTATACCAACCGTAACTTTCGTTCCCGACGGACCTTTGAGCAATTTGATTGTTTTTTCATTCGTCATTCCCACGCCTGCCACAAGCGAATCGTTCACGGTAATGATTTTGTCCCCCGCCTTGATATTGAGTTTTTCCGACGGTCCGCCGTGAATCACTTGCCTCTGAAAAATGCAACAATTTCAGCTGTCGGCAATAATTTTTTGATCTCCTGCGGTAAACTTTCGATGACCGTTTCGTTTGATGAAACTTTCGGTTTTACCGTAACGTCTTTCAAAAATTTGTGTGGTTCGAGGGCAGTCGAGTATATTTCCGCTCCTCAGCCTCTCTCCCCGTTTAAATATGACGACGGTCTCAAAAAAGTCGAAAAAGCCGAAGTCGTTTCCGACGCCCCTGTTTTCAACGCAGGCGAGGATATCATTCAGTCCGAAACCGCTGCCGAAACACGATCCTGGAAACCGCTGGATTTCTCCGTCAGAAAAAAACTCTACGGCGGCGTAAACGCGCTGAATCTGACCGCGCGCATAACAAACGGAAATTGCAATCTTACTCTCGATCTGTTCGCGTTCCCTGAATGCAGCGTGATCAGATATTGTTTCCATATTGAAAACCTCACATCCGAAGCCGCTTCCTATACTTTGTCTCCTTTCAAAATGGGATTCGGTATCGACCGCGCGCTCGACTGCTACCGTGCTCACTGGTTCAAGGGTGCCGCTCCGAACTATGAATACGGCAACCATTACGAGCAGGCTTTCGGGTGCAACAACAAAAAAATCGAGATTGCGTCTCATATGACCGCAAACTTCGTCCCGATCTTCGCTTTAACCCGCGACGATATTCCTCAGGACGGTATCGCCGTTGAAATGGACTACACCGCGCACTGGTCTTTGAATATCGACAAGGTCAAAGGTGCTCTCGTCTGCGAATACAATATCGACGACGACAAAGGCGTTATCTCTCTCGATCCGGGCGAAAATATCGCGTCCCCGCTCATAACGATCGCCATGTTCTCCGGCGACCTCGACGATATGATGGTAGCGCTCTACGATTGGCAATATCAATATATGTGGGACTACACCCTGAACGACTATTTCGCAAAAACCCGCAGCTTTTCCTGCTCGTATCCCTGGGTCTACTGCAGCCGTATCCTGAACGAACAGTTCACTTACCGCCTTACCGGAATGGACTTGATGGGCGCAAAAGAAATCGCCGAAATCGGATATGATATAAACTGGGACGACGCCGGCTGGTCCGCGTTTCCCGGATGGCCCGACAACGGCTACGGCTCCGTTTTCAAAAACAACTATGAAAGCCCCGATCACCGTCTCTCAACAAGATTTTTCGAAAAAGTCGGTATAAAGCGTCTGCTTTGGTTTGCAGGCAAACCAACACCCGGACTTCTCGATACGAAACAGGGCGCCTGGGGATTATTCGAATGGCGTACCGACGGACTCAGCAACTGGAGCTATAAAGACGAGATCAAATTCAAGAAAAATATCACAGATTACCTCGACGCCGACGTCCGCCGTTCTTTCCATACCTGCTCGGGCGGCGCCTGCTATTCAAATACCTTCGATATCCAGCGCTACGCCAACTATCATTATGCCTCGGATAACGGCTCCGGTCCTTACGTTAACTACTATTATTCTTATTTTGCACAACCCGACAGATGGGGCGACATTCTGTTTTTCCTCGGCAACAGCATGACCGGTAACGACGGCGGGAGCGCCATGTACGGATCTTCTGAATATGAGCCTATGTATTATAACCCCACTCATGCGCGTTCAAGACTCACTCTTGTTCCCTATACCGGATTCAGTAACAAAAAAAATATTCCCCATATCCGCGAAGACCTCGAGATCTATCGCTACTTCATCGAAAAAGGTATCGCCGGAAGATGGAGCTATATGTTCCATCCGGGAGTATACGGCGACAAAGATTTCTATTATATGCAGCGTACGAGCCGTGACCGTTTGCGCGCCTGTATAATCATCCGCCGCTGTCCTTTCGAAAAACGCGTCATGGTTTTCCCGAAAGGCCTTATCGCAAACGAAAACTACACCGTAAGCTTCCAGATCAGCGACGTCAAATACGTCAAGACCGGTAAAGAGCTTATGGAGGAAGGTATCGTCCTCAAAAACACCGCTCCCGGAGAGCTCATTTACTTCAATCTCCCCGATTCTCCCGGAAATGTGACCTCTGCTGCGATACCTGTTATCTCAAAGGTCTTTAAACGTGCGGAAAACAACGTCGGTTCATCAGGTGTCGGGATATATTGGACTCCCGACCAAAAAGGAACCTGGACAAGATATTATGAGGTTTCCAAAAACGGCGAGATCATCGGTTCCACAGCAAAAGCACTCTATCTGTTCGATAATGAGCCCGGCTGGAATCTGGACGACACCTATGCCGTGCGCGCTGTCGGCGCAAACAATATTTCCGGAGAATGGGTAGTTGCGGAAAAACTCGGCGAAAGCACTTCCGTTTCGTATTCTTCCTTCGGCGACCACGGAGAAAGCTTCTCTAAAAACGGCTGGGGCGCCGAAACCTCAAACGATCTCAAAACTTTCGAACCCATGCACTGGACTCCCGCTGCAAAATCTCCCGGAGCGGATTACGGCGGTACTCCGAACCAGGTCGGCGGTATCGAAGGTTACTGGGAGGGCGGTCAATGCGCAAAACTCGGACGCGGCTGGCAGCAATCCTCTCCCGACGTTTTCTGCGTGCGTTCGTTCACCTCTCCCATCACGGGTCAGGCAACTCTTACCGGACGCGCCGTCAAAGAATGGTATCATTCCGAATACGGCTGCGATATCGACGTCTGCGTCTTGAAAAACGACGAGATCATTGTGCCTTCATATACCCTGAAACGCGGAGATATTTCCGGCCTTTCCTACAATATGAAACTCGATCTTGAAAAAGGCGACGTGCTGAGATTCGTAGTCGGAAAATGCGACCCCGATATCAACGATAACACTCACTATGAGAAAAACGCCAATATCGTCGCCTGGTCAACTATAATAACCTACGGGTCGGATTCGGCGTCCGGTCAAAGCTATACGCTCAGGATCAACTGCGGCGGCGACAATATCTACGATGAAACCGGAAATATTTGGTTAACGGACAAGTTCTATAACGGCGGATATAAAAAAATCGCCGAAAATCCCGTCGACGGCTTCAACTCCTCGCTCTACTCCTCTTATCTGTTTGCTCCCGTCGGCTCCGAAATCTCTTATCAACTCCCCGTTCCGGCCGGTATATATGCTGTACGTCTTTGTTTTGCCGAAACGGAAATGACCTGTAACAGCGAGCGCTCAATGAAGATCGTTATTAACGGAAAAACAGTAGAAAGCGATCTTGATATCGCCCACGATATCCGCGGCATCAACAAAGCTTTCGCAAAACTTTACCGTTATATCGTTCCCGACAAAAACGGCAATATCAATATTTCCTTAACTTCCTCCCTCGGCGGCTCGATCATAAGCGGTATCGAGATCGCCGCCGAAAACGACGATATTATCCACATAAATTGCGGCGGTTCCGATTTCGTCGATTGGGTCGGATATATCTGGAAAGCAGACGATTTCTATTCGGGCGGAGACCTCGTTTATGATTTCAAGCCCGAACTTCGTCAGGCTGCTCCGACACTGTATGACAAAGCATTATACTTTACAGGTCGTGCCGGAAGCGATTTCTCATACCATATCCCCGTCAAAAACGGTATATATTCCGTGCATCTCAAATTTGCGGAACTTTCTTTTGAAAAGCCCGGAGAGCGTCCTATTGACATTTATATAAATGACTATATAATAAAGAGTAATTGGGATGCACTTTCTGCTTCAGGTGAATTTCCTATGAGCGCGGATATCCGTTTCGACGATATAAGCTCACGTAACGGATATATCGATATACGTATCAAAGCAAAATCCGATAATCCCGCTATCCTCCGCGCAATCGAAATCGACTGATATCCGCTTTCTAACGCCACGGTGCCGTAATCCCTTACGGCACCGCTTTTATTTATATTGAATAATGATTTTCGTCCACCCAGGCGAACGTGTTTTTTTCCTTTCGCTCGCATTTCGCTCCTTTTTGCATATAATAATATAAACCTAAAAAAAGGAGCCGTTTTTAAAATGCTTAACAACGATAATTTATCAATTATAAATTATAATCGGAGCGACGCCGTAAAATACGCGCTCAAATGGGCGTTTTCTCGTAATCCGGATTATCTCGATTTTCACGGTCTAGGCGGCGACTGTACGAATTTCGTATCTCAATGTATATACGCCGGGTGTCAAGTTATGAACTATACACCCGTTTACGGTTGGTATTATTTATCCTCTTCGGACAGGACCGCTTCCTGGACCGGCGTTGAATATCTCTATAAGTTCTTGGTCTCAAACAAAAACTCCGGTCCGTTTGCCGAAGAAATTTCGCTCGAAAAATCTCTCCCCGGCGACATTGTACAGTTCGGCAACAGCGATTACCACTTTTTCCATACCGCGATCATCACCGAAATACTGCCCTCTCCTTCTTTCGAAAACATATTGGTCGCCTCGCATTCTTATGACGTGGACTTCCGCAGAGTCGCAAGCTATTCTTTTGATAATATCAGATTTTTGCATATCCGCGGAGCAAGGATCCCAATCTGAACCTCTGATTATTTAACTATAAACAAAGGAGTTCTTTTATGACGACTTATAATATTTTGACCGTATCACTCAATCCCGCTATCGACACGACTATCTTCACGGACGGTCTGTCTTCGGAAAAAATAAACTCAATATCGGATCAGCGTTCCGACGCCGCCGGAAAAGCCGTCAATATCGCAAAACTCCTGCACAGTTTCAATATCGAGCCGAATCTCGTCTCTTTTATCGGTGAAAAAAATCTTGACAGATACCTGTCTCTTTTCCGGACCTCCGCTCCGGATCTCAAATGCGATTTTA
>JAGAEK010000056.1 GCA_017828835.1 Oscillospiraceae bacterium
CTTTTTTGTTTGTTTTCTCAAGTTCTATCTTGACAAGAAATTTGTTTTATATTATTCTAGTGCCAGAAAACAGGAAGGAGATGGGTTTATGAACATTGTAATTTACAACGAGTATCGGCATGAACGGACAGAGCCGGCGTGCGCAGAGGTGTATCCCAACGGGATTCATGCGGTGCTGGCGGACTTCCTGAAAAAAGGGATCGACTGCAATATCAAGACGTTTTGTATTGATGATGTCAATGAAAAGATGACCGATGAAGTGCTGAACGACACCGACGTGATTTTGTGGTGGGGGCATATGGCACACAACGAAGTAACCGACGAAACCGCCAAGCGCGTGGCGGATCATGTCAACAAAGGCATGGGTGCGATATTTCTGCATTCAGGACATCATTCCAAGCCCTTCCGCCTTTTGATGGGTACTGCACCCAATTTAAGTTGGACGCATAACGGCTTCAAAGAGATTATTTGGACGATAGATACGACCCATCCTGTCGCACAGGGAATCCCGCCATACTTTGAACTGCCTATGGAAGAAGTATACGGTGAGCCGTTCGACATTCCTGCGCCTGACGCGCTGGTATTCATCGGCTGGTACTCCAGCGGGCACGTATTCCGCAGCGGCTGCGCATTCAAACGCGGCAGAGGCAAAATCTTCTACTTTCAACCGGGGCACGAAACATATCCGACCTACAAAAATGAAACCGTGCAAAAAGTTATTCTAAATGCGGTAAACTGGGTCAACCCCGCCATTGAAAAAGGACAGGTCAATTCCGGCATCGACGTGGAGCCGATCATTAAATAATCAACTATAAGCTCCGGCCATATTGAATGCTGCCTCGTCCGCTTTATGCAATTGACAATCAACAATTCCACCCTCCTCAAAGAGATAGTTTTGTTTATTTTCAAAATCGAAGCTCCGGGACCTTGAAGGTCTCGGAGCTTTCTTTGAAACATTTAATCAAATATTTTTCTAATTGTTTGCAAATTCGATTTTTATGTGCTAAAATGAATTTAACGTTCGTTTATAAGTAAATACCTCTTAAGGAGAATCTTTAAAATGGAAGAAATCATCCCAAAAAAAATAAGCTTATCGGGAATTCAGCCGACCGGTATCATGACTCTCGGAAATTATATCGGTGCAGTCAGAAACTGGGTCAAATTTCAGGACGAGTGCGACTGTCTTTATATGATCGCAAATCTTCACGCAATAACGGTAAAACAGAATCCCGCCGAGCTTCGTAAACACACTCTTGAAGCTTTTGCTCTTATTATCGCCTGCGGGATAGACCCTCAAAAAAGCGTTGCTTTCATACAAAGTCAAGTCCCGGAGCATTCCGAACTTTCGTGGGTTTTGAACTGTTACGCACAATTCGGTGAAATGTCACGTATGACTCAGTTCAAAGACAAATCCCGCAAGCACGCCGACAACATAAACGTCGGACTGTTCACCTACCCGATCTTAATGGCTTCGGACATTCTGCTTTATAAATCCGATATAGTTCCGGTCGGCGTTGATCAAAAACAACACGTTGAAATTGCCCGTGATATTGCAAACAGATTCAACGGGATCTACGGCGACGTCTTTACTCTTCCCGAACCATATATTCCCAAGGACGGCGCAAAAATAATGTCTCTTGTCGATCCGACAAAAAAAATGTCCAAATCGGACGAAAATCCCAACGGATTTATTGCAATACTCGAAGACAGAGATTCTATTATCCGAAAAATCAAGCGTTCGGTAACCGATTCCGAAGCGATAGTCGCCTACCGTGAAAACAAAGACGGGATAAACAATCTTATGACAATCTATTCCGTTGTGACCGGAAAATCTTATGCCGATATCGAAAAAGAATTCGACGGTAAAGGTTACGGTGAATTCAAGAGTGCTGTCGGTGAAACGGTCGCCGACTACCTTGAGCCTGTCAAAGAACGTTTCAATCAGCTTATGTGCGATAAAGCGTACCTTGAATCTCTTTGCAGCCAGGGCGCCGAAAAAGCAAGTCGGATCGCACGCAAAACCTTGAGTAAAGTTTATCGCAAGGTCGGACTTGCCTGAGTTTGAATTTTATTTCCTTACGATTTTATAAAATTCAAAAATATTGAAGGAGTGTATCTGATTTCACTTTTGCGTACTTTAAAGTATCGCTTTGTGAAATCAGTTCTTTCGTGTAGTGAAAGAAAGATTTTGATCATGAATTACACAAAAACTTGCGCATATATAAAATCTCTTTCCAAATCCGGATCAAAACCGGGATTGGAACGTATAAAGAAGCTGCTGGAACTTATCGGTAATCCGCAAAAGCGTCTCAAATTCGTCCACGTAGCGGGTACCAACGGAAAAGGCTCGGTTACTTCAATGATTTTCGCGTCTTTAACCAAAGCCGGTTTTAAATGCGGCGCCTTCCTTTCTCCCTACGTCAACGACGTACGCGAATGCATTAAAATTTCAGGGAAAAAAACGTCTCAAAAAGATACCTCCGCCGCGTTTTCATACGTAAAAAAATTCGCCGAGATAATGGAACGTTCAGATGAAGCGCCCACGGAATACGAAGTTATCACCGCCGCCGTACTTTATCTTTTTGACAAAGAAAATTGCGATATAGTCTGTCTTGAAGCCTGTATGGGCGGACTTCTCGACGTTACTAATGTATCAGAATCCACTCTTGTTTCGGTCATAACGCAAATCGATATCGACCATACCTATTATTTGGGAAACACTATAGAGAAAATCACACGCCACAAATGCGGGATCCTCCGATTCGACAGTATTTGTGTCAGTTATCCTTATCAAAATCCGAAAGCTTTGAAAATAATCGAAAGTGAATGCAAGCGGCTTTCCTGCGATCTCGTCATACCCGACCGTAAGGACGTTAAAATTTTATCTGCCGGTCTTTACAGAAAATTTACTTATAAAAATATCGATTTTTCACTTTCAATGCCCGGAGAAATCCATATTTATAACGCCATAACCGCCGCTGAAGCACTTTTTTCTCTTCGTTCTCTCGGATATTCAATTCCCGACAGCGCCGTCTCGTCGGGTATCTCTTCAACGAAGCTCGAAGCCCGGCTCGAAATCATCTATAACAAGCCGATCGTAATGCTTGACGGTGCACACAACTTTTCCGGCATATCAGCGCTTTGCAGCGTACTGGACGAACTGAAATGCAAAAATAAACGCGTTATTATCGGTATGCTTTGCGATAAAGAACACGAGAAATGTATAAATCTCGTCGCAAAACACTGTTCGAAAATCTACACTGTTTCTCCGAAAAGCCCACGCGCACTCCCCGGAGAAACACTCGCCGCGGAAATAAACGAATCGTGCAGCGTAGAAAGCTTCGTAACTCTCGACGGCGCGTTCGATGCCGCCGTATCAGATTTGAAAAAAGATGAAGCGCTTATCATTTGCGGTTCATTTTACGTATCGATGATACTTCGTGAAAAAGCCATAAACTTTTTTGCCGGAGGTATGTTTTGACGGATGATATAAAAAATATTTTTTTACGTACACGCTTCGACATATTTTTCAACTCAAAGCCGCTATTCTTATTTTAAGAACAGCGGCTTTTTTATTATGTTATTTTTTTAAGGATGTGTAAAAGATCATGCCTGTTACCACTCAAATAAAGGACAACTCTATCATCGCTTATCTTTCGGGAGAAATCGACCAGCATTCTTCAAAAACCATACGGGACGAAATCGACCTGTGTATCAAGTCTGTTCCGAATCTATCCTCTCTGACGCTCGATTTCAAAAGCGTAACGTTTATGGACAGTTCGGGCGTGGGCCTCGTAATGGGAAGATACCGTCTTGCCGAAATCGTCGGATGCAGTCTGATACTTACCAATCTCCCGCCGCACATCAAAAGGGTAATGAAGCTGTCCGGTATTGAAAAAATCGCAAAGATAAATTAAAACCGAAAGGATCGTTTTTTGATGAAAACTTTGAATGAAATGAAACTGACAATAGAAAGCCGCTCGGTAAACGAAGGGTTTGCACGAGGTGCCGTTGCGCTTTTTTCTTCTCAACTCGACCCCACCGTCGAAGAGATCACCGAAATCAAAACCGCTGTCAGCGAGGCCGTCACAAACTGTATCGTTCACGCCTATAAACAAACCATCGGTCTCATATACATAAACGCAAAAATATTCGACGACAATTCCATCCGTATTAAAATCCGTGACAAAGGATGCGGGATCGATAATATAAAACGCGCTATGGAACCCTCTTTTACAACTGATCCCGCATCCGAACGCGCGGGACTCGGATTCGCGATCATGAGCGCTTTCACAGACAATATCAAAGTATACTCCTCTCCCGGAAAAGGAACCTCCGTTTTACTCTGCAAAAAAATCAAATCGAAAGGTCAGAAAATATGCAGACAACCGGAAACCTCCAAAGAAACTTCGTAGTAGCCGACAATCTCGGTCTTGTACACTCCTGCGCCCATAAATTCACGGGACGCGGAATAGAATACGACGATCTGTTTCAGGCAGGCTGTATCGGTATAATAAAAGCTGCCGAGGCCTTCGACCCCTGCCGCGGAATAAAATTTTCAACATATGCCGTACCTGTCATCTTAGGTGAAATAAAGCGGCTTTTCCGCGACGGCGGAACAGTCAAAATTTCGCGCTCGATAAAAGAGCTCTCCGGAAAAATCAACCGTACGCGTGAAACGTTTGCCCTGAAAAACGATCGTGAGCCGACAATATCCGAACTTGCCGAGTTGCTTTCGGTCTCTTCAGAGGATATTGCCGAAGCCGTAAGCGCCTGCTCCCCCGTCATTTCTCTGACCTCTGATGAAGAAAGCGGAAACGGTCAACTCGACATACCCGTCCCGTCTCCCGAAGACGAGCTCTCCGATTCGATTTCATTAAGGCAATCTCTCGCTTTACTTTCAGAAAACGACCGCCTGCTTATCACCCTCCGTTATTTCGGAGGCAAAACTCAATCTCAAACCGCAAAACAGCTTGGTATGACACAGGTACAAGTATCGCGGAAAGAGAAAAAAATATTGGAACAGCTCAAAAACGATCTGCTTCCGGCACGTTAATCAGCCCCCCTATACTTTTTCGTCCGCCGAGGAAACTTTCCCCGACGGACGATTTTTTATATCAAATTATTTTTCTCCATAATTTCTGACATAATGAAATATATATTGCTGTGCGATACCGGCATATTTTTCCGCACATTTCGGAAGTCCTTCGGGAAACATAGACGACATTGCTCTTTTTATCCAGACGTCGACCGGGAAACACTCTAACCGCCCCATACCGTAGAGCAGCGCACATTCAGCAACTTTCGGTCCCACTCCGCGTATTTTCATCAATTCGGCTCTCGCTTCTTCAAGAGGCAATTTCTGTATTTTTTCAAGATCTATCTCTCCGTCCGCGACCTTCCTTGCCGCATCCAACACGTATCCCGCACGAAATCCGCATCTGAGCGGCGCAAGATCCTCTTCACAAAGTCCTGCAAGTTTTTCTGCGCCCGGAAAACTGTTCATACCGAATTCCGTCTCATCTCCGAAATTTTCGCAAAGTCTTCCGATCATACCTTTTATACGTTTTATATTATTGTTCTGACTTATTATAAACGAACACAACGCTTCCCACCGATCCTGTTTCAGTATCCTTATACCGGGAGCAAATCCGACCGCCTTCGCAAGTATCTTGTCTTCACAAAACTCTTTTTTCAACTCGTCATAATCTCTGTCAAAATCAAAATATTCCCGCCATATACCGTCAAACTCTTTTCTGCTTACGCCGTAAAGTCTTATCTCTTCCCCAAGCTGAGCGATCCTGCATCCGTTTTTGCCGGTAATACCGCTGAACACTCCGTTTTCATCCGCTTCCCACCGAAAACATTGTCCGCAATCCAACGTGGTCGCAAGAGAAAAATCTCCCAGTCCCGTTACCTTTATATATTCATCGTTAAATTCATATTTTGTGCCCATTTCGCTCCTCCTTGACGTATACCATATTGTAATTATAACCCGTGTTGAGTTATAATTAAAGTATAATTTGATTCCAAATGTAAATATAAGGAGAATAATATGAGAGATTCTATTTATACTATACCTATAAGCGAAGTTTTCGAGCCGAAAACAGAATGTCCTATATGTCATTTGTTTCACATTCTTGAAGACAGATGCGTCGAATATATAACAGGCGCCGCAATGATGGAACCCGACGTCAGGATCGAAACTAACCGCTCCGGATTTTGCTTCGATCACTATTCCATGATGTTGAAAAAACGCAACCGGCTTTCCGTCGCCCTTATCCTCGAAAGCCACCTTGATCACATTTTCAGCGACGTACTCACAAAATCGGGTTTGTCTTCATTTGCAAAATCCAAAAGTCCGGCCGAAAAATCCTTGAAATCCTGCTACGTTTGCGACACCGTAAACTCAGTTATGGATTCAATGTTATCAAACACTTTCAAACTCTGGGAAAAAGAGCGCGATTTCCGCAAATTATATTCCGAACAAAAATATATTTGTATGCCCCACGCGGTCGAGCTCATAAACCGTGCTCAATCTCAAATCGGCAAAAAAAATATCCGCGAGTTCTGTGATACCACCCTTTCACTCTCGAGAAACTATCTCGAATCGCTCAAATCCGACGTTACCTCATTCTGCCGCAGCTTCGATTACAGAAATGCAAACGAACCGCTGAACTCCCCGGAAATAAAAAATTCCGTGGAGCGTTCAGTTTCGTTTCTGACTTCTAAATATCCGTCGAAATAATTGCGTTTTTTGAAAATTTGTAAAGTTTATATTACTTTATGTTATCATCAAAAATTACCCCTAATACCCCCAAAAACGGTTTTTGACTTCATTTTTTGTTAAAATAAGCTTTATTTTACCCGTGTTTTAAACATTTTCAACATAGTTATCAACATAATCTGCGTTTTCACCGTGATTACAATGCGTATAATTTCATTTTTCCCAATACTTTTTCGGTACATATTTTTAACGTCAAAGGTGGGATTTTTCACGGTAAGAGGTATAAACAAACGAATCATAGAAGTCAATATGCCGGACAACGACGTTTTCGATAAAGCGGTGTTTTTTGTCAAAGTTTCTCACCTCAACGAAGATGAATCCACCCTTCGCAAAAATGCGGCCGACTATCTGTATAATATCTGTAAACTGCGCCGAAATCCTTTGATAAGGCTTTCAACTCTCCCTTATTTTTTAAAATTATTATCCGCCGCCGCGATCGGCGCCGCAATAACTTTATTAATAATTAAAATATGAAAACAATATTTGGAATAATTATAAATTTTTATAAAATGTGTTTCATTTGTAAGCATCTCGTGGTATAATCAAAATGTATAGTTATATTTTACCGAGGTGTCTTTTACGTACGATTCAAACAATGATCAAAACAGCAACGAAGAAAATCTCAAAAGCGAAATAATCGTCGGAAGAAATTCCGTGATCGCCGCTCTTTCTTCCCTTCAAAGAGATATTGAATGCATATATCTTCTCAAGGGTTCTGAACTGAGCAAAACCCCGGGGAAAATACTCGCCCTCGCAAAGCAGAAAGGTATCCCCGTAAAAGAAGCGGCACAAGGTAAATTCGACGCTCTCTGCCACGGCGAAAACCATCAGGGCGTTGCCGCCGTCGTATCCGCATATAAATATTCGTCGGTCGAAGATATTGTGGCAAAGTCGGATGAGAACGGTTCTTTTATCATAATCTGCGACGGGATCGAAGATCCTCATAATCTCGGTGCGATAATCCGTACTGCGGAAGCTTCCGGCGTAAGCGGAGTCATAATTCCGAAACGCCGCAGCGCAGGTCTCTCTCCCGCCGTTTGCAAAGCATCGGCCGGAGCCGTTGAATTTATGCCCGTAGCACGCGTTACGAATATATCGAATTTAATAACCGATCTTCAAAAACTCGGTTACTGGGTATATGCGGCAGACGTCGGAGGTACTCCCTGGAAAAAAGCCGACTACCGCGGAAAAGTTGCCGTAGTTATCGGTTCGGAAGGGTTCGGGATCAGCAGACTCGTCAAAGAGCATTGCGACGCCGTAGTTTCGATACCGATGTTCGGACAAACCAATTCGCTTAACGCTTCGGTTGCCGCCGCTATTATTATGTATGAAGCTTCAAGCCAACGAAATAACATTTAACTCGGAGGAATTTTATAATGAATAATAATTACGAGCTTGACGATATCTTAAACGAAATAAAAAAGAAAAAACAAGAACGCGCTACATATCAAAATTCCGCTGAAAATACCTCTGTTCCCGAAAAAACTACCACTCCGGAACAGCAAAATACTCCTCAAAAGCAACCGAAATCGTCGGAATCAATCCTTGCCGCGTCTTTATCGGAAGACTCCTCTTTTAACTACGAGCAGTTTTTCGTGAATAAATCAAACGCAAAAAACATCACCCAAAAACAGTCTCCGGATACAGAAAAAAATCCGGTTTTGAAAGAAGAAAACCTACCGGAACTCGATAAGGTCGACGACGCTACAAAACAAGTTCCGGATCTGCAAATTAACAATAACTCCGACGCTCCGGTCTCGGAAAACACCGTCAAATATTTCACTCCTGACGTTAAAGACGATGCCAAAAAAGACCTTTCCGAAGACAGAAGAATTAAAATCGACGATACTCTCCATGAGTATTTCACCTCTTCAAATCCTACTATAAAAATCGACAACACTCAGATAATTCAAAAAAAATCCTCCGTTCAAAGAGTATCTTCTCCAACCCGCCATATCGATCTTTCAAATCATACCGATCTGAAAAAATCTCAAAACGCAAAAAATAATTCCTCCGTTTCCGGTAATACGATCCTGATGGATGAAAATCTGCAAAATATATCCTCCTCTTCGAAAAAAGAACAGGTCGTTTTCGCTCCGATAATAGATTCAGATGAAGAGGCTTTCGATGCAACGGAATATTCTTCACCCTCACAAAAAGACAATATCCTGAAAGAGCTCGAGGAACATCATGTCTCGGCGATCGCAAAAGTCTGGATCACCGCATTGCTTTTTTCGATTTCTATGTACCTTGCGATCTCGGCAAACCTTTCGATCGGTCTGCCGTCGATAGTATCCTTTGAACAAAATCCCGCTGCGTTTATAATTATAAACGTTATTCTGCTTTGTATATCGATCCTCGTTTGCAACTCGACGATCGGCGGCGGGCTTATCTCGCTTTTGAAAATGCGTGCGGACTCCGATTCTCTGCCTGCTTGCTCCGCTCTTGCTTCCCTTATCCACGGCATCGCGCTGGCATTTTCTTCATCAAACGCCACCGCTCCTCAAAATTTATATTTTTCGGTCGGTATACTCGCTTTGATGTTCAACGCCATCGGCAAACTCTCGATGGAAAGCCGTACTTTGAAAAATTTCAAATTCATGATAGAGGAAAATCCATCGTATTCTCTTGCCTGTGTTGAAGACAAAAACGTTGCAAAAAATCTTTCAGGTAAAAACGATTCTGAAAATTATAACGTAGCATACTGTTCAAAATCGGAATTTTTCTCAAACTTTATCGGTATTTCTTACGGCGCGGATCTTTCCGATTCGATCTGCCGCTCCGTTTCACCTATAATAATTTTCTCTTCTTTGTTTATTTCGATATTGACATTTTTGATATCCAAAAACATTTTCGCGGCTTTCACCTGTCTTTCCGCTCTGCTTGCGGCAACGACGCCGTTCACCTCTTCAATCGCGGCAAACCTCCCGTTTTCTTCCGCCGATAACACCCTGCGCTCCTACGGTGCGTCCCTGAACGGTCCCGAAGCTGTTGATACCTTTGACGCAGTCGATTCTGTCGCTCTGGACGTATCCGATATATTCAATAAAGAAAGCGTAATACTTCACAATATCAAAACTTTTTCAAAGGTTCGTATCGATGATGCGATACTTGACGCTGCAAGCGTTATATCTCACGTTAAAGGCTCTCTTTACGGCGTGTTCGACAACATTATCGCAGGAAACAAAGCCATCTTAAAAGACGTTGACAGCGTCGTATACGAGGATGGCATGGGGATCTCAGCCTGGGTCGATTCAAAAAGAGTACTCATCGGAAACCGTTCGCTTATGATAAATCACGGTATTGACGTTCCGTCGGAAGATTTTGAAGCAAAAAATATCGCTGAAAGCCAAAACGCCTTATACCTTTCAAATTCCGGAGAACTTACCGCGATGTTCATACTTGAATATCAGTCTACGCCGGAATCCAAAGATGCTTTCGATCATTTCAGAAAAAACAATCTCGGCGTCATTATTAACTCGACCGACCCGAACGTTACACCGGAACTTATTTCGAGACTGTTCGATTTTCCTGAAGATATGATAACGGTCATACCTTCGAAAATTCAGCGTGATTACAATAATCTCACCAAAACAAAAAAGACCGCAAAAGCGTTATCTCTTTATAACTGCTCTGTTTTTCTGACTTCAAAACTCATCGATTTTTCCGTTAAAATAAAAAAGAAAACATCAGCGTTGATCTTCATGCAGATAATTTCCGCGGTCATTGCCTGTGCGTTTATCACGTTTTTCTCTTTCAGCGGCAATATTTTAAATATCGGATACCAGCTGATAATCATCTACCAGCTGTTCTGGACCTTCTGCTCGATTCTTATTTCCGTGATCGGATGGAAATAGTCAATAAAATTCGGTATTCTTATGCAAATTGCACAATAGACCTGACGATTATTCTGCGTCGGGTCTATTCCTTTTTTCTTGACTAATTACTTGCTTTTGTTATAAAATATATATTAAGGTGTATTTTTAGTCACTATACTGTCTATTAACGATCACAGACACGAAAGGAGAGAACTGATTTGAAACAGTTTAAATCAGACAAAATTAAAAACGTTGCGTTGGCAGGCCACGGTGGCGGCGGTAAAACTTCCTTAGCTGAAGCTATGTTGTTTATCGCCGGTGCTTCTGACCGCCTCGGAAAGGTATCCGATGGAAATACAATTTGCGATTTTGACGCAGAGGAAATAAAGAGAAAAGCATCCGTCAGCTTATCCATTGCTCCTTTTATATGGAAGGATACTAAAATCAATCTTTTGGACACTCCGGGATTATTCGACTTCGCCGCCGGATTCTATGAGGGAATGAGAGCGGCCGAGACCGTACTTATACCCGTTTCGGCAAGATCAGGCGTAGCTTTCGGAGCTGAGAAAGCTTATAAGCTCGCGCGCAAAACAAATAAGAACAAAATCTTTTTCGTAAACAAGCTCGATTCCGACAATGCAGATTTCTTCAAAGTATTGAATCAATTGAGATCTGTTTTCGGATCGTCCGTTTGTCCTCTTGTCGTTCCGTATATTGAAAATGAAAAAGTGTCTTGCTACATAGACCTTCTTGAAATGCAAGCTTATAAATATAACAACGGAAAAGCTCAGAAAATCGACATACCCGCAGCCGCTTCCGATATTATCGAGACTGCTCTTTCAGATTTGAATGAAGCTGTTGCCGAAACGGACGAAGCTCTTATGGATAAGTTTTTCTCTGGCGAACCGTTTACTAAAGAAGAACTTCTTCAAGGCGTATCAAACGGCATAAAAGCAAACACGCTGGCTCCCGTTTTCTGCGGTTCGGCTTTGAACCTTGAGGGTATTGATCTGTTAATGAACGCGATCGTCTCGACAATCCCCTCCGCCGCGGAACACGCCGGTGAGATCGCAGTCGATCAAAGCGGCAACAACGTTGAGATCAAGTGCAATGAAAACGATCCTCTTGCCGCTTTCATATTCAAGACCGTCGCCGACCCGTTCGTCGGAAAACTGTCTTACTTCAAAGTCGTTTCCGGTAAACTCACTTCCGACTTGTCTCCGATAAATTCAAGGACCGAGCAGCCGGAACGTCTCGGTAAAATACTGTTCGTAAAAGGCAAGAAACAAGAAGATTCCGACTGTATCGTCGCCGGAGATATCGGCGCCGTTTCAAAGCTTTCTGAAGCCGCTACCGGTGACTCCTTCTGCGATCCTAAACGTGTCGTATCATTCAAAACGATCGACTTCCCGAAGCCCTGCCTCTCCATGGCGGTCACTTCCAAATCAAAGGGTGACGAGGGCAAGATCTCGCAGGGTATGCGCAGGATCATGGACGAAGACCTCACCGTAAACTTCGAGACCAATCCCGAAACGAAACAGCAGATACTGTCCGGACTCGGCGAACAGCATCTCGACGTAGTATGCAGCAAGATGAAAAACAAGTTCGGCGCGGAAATACAACTTGCAACGCCGAGAGTCGCATACCGCGAAACTATCCGCAAAAAAGTCAAGGTACAGGGCAGACATAAAAAGCAATCCGGCGGAAGCGGCCAGTTCGGTGACGTTTGGATAGAATTTGAACCCTGCGATACTGAGGATATGGTATTTGAAGAAAAAGTTTTCGGCGGATCCGTTCCCAAGAACTTCTTCCCCGCAGTCGAAAAAGGATTGCGTGAAGCGATACAAAGCGGCGTTCTCGCCGGTTACCCGATGGTCGGCCTCAAAGCAACGCTCGTCGACGGTTCCTACCACCCCGTCGATTCAAACGAGCAATCCTTCAGAATGGCCGCCCACCTCGCATACAAAGCAGGTATCCCGCAGGCTTCTCCGACACTTCTCGAACCCATCGGCTCTCTTAAAGCCGTCATTCCCGACGCCAACACCGGAGACGTTATGGGCGATCTGAACAAACGCCGCGGAAGAGTTTTGGGTATGAATCAGTCCGACGAAGAAGGTTCTACCGAGATCGAGGCGGAAGTACCGATGAGCGAGATGCACGATTTCGCGACCGCTCTCCGTTCAATAACCCAGGGACGCGGAAGATTCGAATTCAACTTCGTCCGCTACGAAATGCTGCCGTCAATGCTCGAAGCTTCGGTGATCGAAGCCGCAAAAGCATTAAAGACCGACGAATAATCATAACACAAAAAAGGTGTACTCTCGTTTTGAGAGTACACCTTTTTTTTGATTTGTCTTATCTGCTTGCGATACCGCAGATGACTTTTGCCATATCAGGTTCCGCTGACATCTTTTCCGCAAAAATATCAAAATATTCAAGGCTCATCGGCAAAATCACGCCATATGCAGAATACGTGCTAAAGTCATACTGCATACTGCTGTCGATTGAAAAGCTGTAACTGTAAACGCTGTTCGATATATCCGCGCTATCCATGATCCGGAACAGTTTATCAATGTCCATCACAAATTCAACTTCAACGGGATGAGAATATTGTGCCTCATAATTCTTATAAGCATCACTCAACATATCACTGATCGTCGACATCGTTTCGTTTGTTTCAGTCAATTCGGCTGTAACACGGTCGATATCAAATCTTACGTTTTCCCATAAGCCCGATTCGTGTACTAAACCTACCCATCTTTCATAGTTTGTCTCTTCAATCTTATCAATTTGTTCGTCCGGCAATATATAAGGTCTCATGTCGTAAGGATAAATATCTCCAAGCAAAAGTTTGTCAACTATATCAGTTTCCGTATATTCGCCTTGCAAATAATAATCATATAAATCTTTTACATAAATGAGTACCTTTTCCCGGTTGAACGCTTCGTTCTGTATATCCATCCATTCTCCGATGGTCTTTCCGTTCAATTCGATGTCTGCGAAAAACGGCTTGTCTTCGTCCCAGGATCTATAAGTTCCCGACCGACCGACTCCTAATAATTCGATCGCGTATCGTTCATCAGCCGGATGTTCGGACGTCAGCAGATCATAAAGCTCTTTCGTTACCTTCAGTCCTTTATAATCCAACGCGCTGTCCAGAGAATTGTTCCTGTTTTCATTTGATGAAAAGTTTACCTCGATCTCGGAAAGTTCTTTCATATTATAGAAAAGTTTCAGATTTTGTGATTTCAGAACTTCCCAGGATTCCGGCTTACGGTCGTTCGATACTTCTCCGTTTTCC
>JAGAEK010000057.1 GCA_017828835.1 Oscillospiraceae bacterium
ACGGGCGACTTTGTTATAATGAACAGGAACGCCGAGGTGTTTTTGAACGGAGAGGATTCGATCGGCGGCGAAGAGGCGGTAAAAAGCGGACTTGCACAGATAGTCTCGGAAAATGATGAAGAAGCGATAAGCAAAGCGAGGGAAATAATGGGAAGATTTCCGTCGAACAATCTTTCCGGACTGCCGTTTTTTGACAACGCAGGGAACAGTTACGAAGGAAACGACTTGTTTGAAAGTACGTTCGACGACGGAAGCGTTATCGAGACGGGCGAAGGGTTCGGGAAAAACGCAAAATGCGGTTTTGCGCTTATAAACGGCGACAGCTGCGCTTTTGTAAAAACCGAGGGACCGCTTGACGGCGGCAGTTGTGAAAAGATATTACGTATCGCGTCTTTTTGCGATGCGTATAATATACCGCTTTTAACATTCGTGGATTCTGAAGGCTTTTGCGGATCCGGCGCGGACGCTATCAAGAAGGCGGCGAAACTCGCATCGGTATATTCGGTGTCGACGAATACAAAAATAACGGTTATCGCCGGGAAAGCTTACGGCTCCGTATATATTGCGTTTGCGGGGAACAGATCGAACGCAGATGAGATATTTGCGGCCGAAGGCGCCGTTATCTCGGCAGTAACGCCGAAAATTGCGGTAAATATGCTTTACGAAGACAAGATCGGAAAAGATATGTCTCGTGAGGACGTTGAAAACGATTATATCAAAAACGAGGCGTCTGCAAAACAAGCGGCTGCCGAAGGGTATATCGATTCGATAGTAACGCCCGAAAATATCCGCAAAAAAATATCGGACGCATTATTTATCTTTTCCGGAAAGAGAGTCGAATCTCTTCCGAAAAAACATACAAATATAATCTTATAATTTATTCGGGGGTTTCATAAAATGAAAAAATACAATATTACCGTAAACGGGACGTTATATGAAGTTACCGTCGAAGAAGCGGGCGAGATTACTTCCGCGGCAAAACCTTCAGAGACTGTTAAATCTGTGCCAAAAGCTGCAGAGCCGGCAGTGCAAAAAAACGTTGAAGGAAAGAAAATAACGGCTCCGATGAACGGTACCGTTCTTGATATAAAAGTTTCCGTGGGACAGGCAGTAAAAAAAGGCGACGTTCTGGTCGTGCTTGAAGCGATGAAAATGGAGAACGAGATCATGGCGTCGGATGACGGAAAAGTTTTACAGATCGTTGCGAAAAAGGGCGATATCGTAAATTCCGAAGACGTTCTCGTAATATTAGGCTGATAACTGAAAGGATCTGTTTTATATGGCAAAGGTAAAAATCACCGAAACGCTTCTCAGAGACGCACATCAGTCTCTTATTGCAACGAGAATGTCTCTTGCCGATATGGAGCCGATGTTTGAATCGATAAACGACGTCGGATTTTACTCTGTTGAATGCTGGGGCGGAGCGACGTTTGACGCGTGTATGAGATTTCTTGACGAAGATCCTTGGGATAGATTGAAAATAATGAGAAAAAAGATGCCGGATACGAAGCTTCAGATGCTTTTCAGAGGTCAGAATATGCTCGGATACCGTCATTACGCCGACGACGTAGTAGAATATTTCGTTCAGCGTTCCGTTGCAAACGGGATAGATATTATGAGGATATTCGACGCGCTTAACGATGCAAGAAATCTTGAGACGGCGATAAAAGCGGCAAAAAAAGAAAAAGTGCATCTTCAGGCGGCAATATCATACACGATAAGTCCGGTACATAATAACGAATATTTCGTAAAATACGCAAAACAGCTCGAAGAGCTCGGCGCCGATTCGATTTGTATCAAGGATATGGCGGGACTGATCTCTCCTTATTCTGCCTACAAACTTGTAAAAGAGTTGAAGGAAAACGTAAATATACCGATAAGCTTACACACTCACTATACTTCCGGAATGGCGTCTATGGCGTGTCTTAAAGCTATAGAGGCGGGATGCGATATGATCGATACGGCGATATCGCCACTCGCACTCGGAACGAGCCACAGCGCAACCGAATCGATGGTGGCGGCATTAAAGGGAACGGAATACGACACCGGGCTTGATTTGAATAAGCTCAACGTCGTCAGAGAATACGCATCAAAGCTCAGAGAAAAATATATTGCAAACGGACTTCTGAATCCCAAGGCGCTCGGGGTAGACGCAAACATACTGTTGTATCAGGTTCCGGGCGGAATGCTTTCGAATTTGATTTCTCAGCTTAAACAGGCGGGAAAAGAAAATATGCTCGACGCCGTACTGAAAGAGGTGCCGGAAGTGAGAAAAGACGCCGGATATCCGCCTCTTGTTACTCCGACTTCTCAAATCGTCGGAACTCAGGCGGTCTATAACGTCATACTCGGCGAAAGATATAAGATGGTAACGAAGGAGTTTAAAGGCCTTGTCCGCGGAGAATACGGAAAAACACCGGCGGATATAGATCCTGAATTCAAGAAAAAGATAATAGGAGATTCCGAAGAGATAGTTTGCAGACCGGCGGACTTGATCGCCCCCGAGCTGCAAAAGCTTACTGACGAATTTCCGGAAAAGTATTACCAAAAAGAAGAAGATATACTCAGTCTCGCACAGTTCCCGCAGGTTGCCGAAAAGTTCTTTGAAAAAAGAAACGAAAAGCTTTGCGGAGTAGACGGCAAACATTGCGATAAGAAAAATTCAGTACATCCGTTTTAACGGCGAAGGTGGGCTTTTGAAATGATAAGCAGCATGACAGGATACGGAAGAGCGCAGAATATCACGGAAACCAAAGATATAACTTTCGAGATCAAAGCGGTAAATCACCGGTTTTTTGAGTTTTCATCGAGACTTCCGAAAAACTATAATTATCTTGAGGATAAAATCAAGACTTACGTACAAAGCAGAGTTTCAAGAGGAAAAATCGAAGTAGCGCTTACAATATTCGACATCGGCGGAAATAACGCGCGTATCGAAATGAATAAAAGCATAGCGGAAGGATATATATCCGCACTTCGTGAATTTAACGAATCTGCCGCGCTCAAGGATGATATAACGTTATCGTCTATAATGAGGTTTCCGGATGTGTTCAACGTCAAAAAATCGGAAGAGGACGAAGATACTATATGGAATGAAGTTAAAGCGGTCGCTGAAAAAGCGGTAGACGGATTTATAGCAATGAGGAGAACTGAGGGCGAAAGATTAAAGACCGACCTTGAAACGAAACTCGATTATATACTTTCAAAAGTTGAGATCGTTGAAAAATGCTCTCCGGAAACTGTAGCCGCTTACAGAAAAAACCTTTACGATAAGTTGAAAGAGGTTTTGAACGACAGCAAGATCGACGAGCAGAGGATATTGACGGAAGCCGCCATATTTTCCGAAAAGATTGCGGTAGACGAGGAAACGGTAAGATTAAGGAGCCATATAGCTCAATTTAAGAATATTTTATCGACGGAGACGGCGGTCGGAAGAAAGCTTGATTTTTTGGTACAGGAAATGAACAGGGAAATCAATACTATAGGTTCCAAGGCGCAGAATACCGAGATCACGAATATAGTGATCGACGTAAAATCCGAGATCGAAAAAATACGCGAACAAATTCAGAATCTTGAATAAATAAGGGGTGTCAGTATGAAGCTTATAAACATAGGATTCGGAAATATGGTATCGGCTAACAGACTTATTGCGATAGTTAGCCCGGAATCGGCACCGATAAAAAGGATCGTGCAGGACGCAAAGGATAAAGGTGCGCTGATCGATGCAACCTACGGAAGAAGAACAAGGGCGGTCCTGATCACGGATTCCGATCACGTTATACTTTCAGCAGTACAGCCGGAAACGGTTGCTAACAGGTTTATTGATGAAGAGGACTTTGATGATGAAGAATAAAAGAGGACAAGTTATCGTGATTTCAGGTCCTTCCGGAGTGGGAAAAGGGACGATCGTCAAAGAAATAATGTACAGCGATCCGAACCTTGCATTTTCCGTATCCGCGACCACGCGAGCGCCGCGGGTCGGAGAAATTGACGGCAGACACTATCACTTCATATCCCGAGAACAATTCAACGATATGATAAATTCCGGCGATATGCTTGAATATGCCGAATACGGCGGGACTTTATACGGAACACCTCAGAAATCGGTGGAAAAGGAACTTGATGACGGACGCGACGTTATCCTTGAAATAGACACTCAGGGAGCTTTTCAGATAATCAAAAAATTTCCGGACGCCGTTTCAATATTTATTTTGCCTCCGTCGCTGGACGAGCTCAAGAAAAGGTTGTGCGATCGCGGTACTGAAAACGAAAACAGCGTAAAGATCAGATTCGGCGCTGCCGAACGTGAACTTTCTCTCGCAGACAAATTCAAATACCTTGTTGTCAATGATAAACTCGAAGATGCGATTTTTGACGTGCAGTGCATTATAAGAGCGTCAAGACTGCAAAAAACGAATAGATCGGAAATTTTGGAAAAATATAATATTTCTAACAAAGATAAAAGGAGCGAATAGTTATGATGTTAAAACCCTCACTTTCACAAATATTGAAGAAAAACGAAAGTTATTACTCTTTGGTAGTTGCGGTTGCAAAGAGAGCGAGAGAGATTGCCGAGGAATCAGAAAAGAACAAAGTGATACTTGTTGAAAAGCCTGTTCAGCTTGCGGTTGAGGATTTTGCTTTCGGAAGGTATCATTTAGTTGAGAGCAAAGAACTCAAAGAAGACAGAAAGTAAGCAATATTAAAAAATGGGAGGGGCTTGTCGCTGTGTATAAAGTTGCAAAAATAGCGGTTGACAAAGCCGCTTTTCATTTTGATAAGCTTTTCAGTTATATCATACCTGATGAGATCGAAAATGCGAAAGAAGGTATGAGAGTTATCGTGCCGTTTGGCGCGGCAAACCGAAAAAGACAGGGAATCATAATTGAGATAACCACTGAAACTCCGGATACTCCTTTGAAACCGATCGGTAAGTTGCTTGACGAAAAACCGATCCTTTCAAAGGAATTGATCGATTTGTCCGGATATTTAGCCGAAACGTCGTTTATAACAAGGTATGACGCGATCAAAGCCATGCTGCCGACCGGAATAAATTACGATATCAAATTTTCGTATATTTACAATTCCGAATATAACGATGAAAATACGGAATTCAACGATGTTGAGAAGAGTATTATCGAGATGCTCAGGGAAAGCGGCAAATATACGGACGAAAGCAGGATCGTAAGCGAACTGTCGTTGGACGGTGTGGCTGAGCTGAGAAAGCTGGTAAAGCTCGGAGTTTTGATATGTAACGAGGATGCCAAAAGGAGAGTCGGAGACAAAACTCTTATCATGGCAAAAATAAACGTTTCGGAAGACGAGCTCGAGGGAATATTAAATAAATCCACGGAAAAACAAAGAGACGTAATAGAGTTTTTGAATCAAAACGGTCCCGCTTCAATAAAGGAAATAACTTATTACACCGCCGTTACCAAGTCTGTTTGTGATACTCTTGAGAAAAAAGGGATAATAGAATACTATTCCGGCGACGTTTACAGATCTCCGTATAAAGAATACGGAAACGACGCAAACGAAGAGAAAAAGGCTCTTTCGGAAGAACAGCAAATCGCGTACGACGGAATGAAACTACAATTCGACAGCAAACAATACAGTGTCGCATTACTTTTCGGAATTACAGGAAGCGGAAAAACGCAGGTTTATCTAAAACTTATAGAACACGCACTTGAGGAAGGAAAAGGTGTTATTGCGCTTATTCCGGAGATTTCATTGACTCCTCAAGCCGTTGAAACGTTCCGAAAAAATTTCGGTGACAGGATCGCGTTGTTGCACAGCGCTTTGTCCGTCGGAGAAAGAATAGACGAATGGAAACGGGTAGAGCGGGGGGAAGCCGATATAGTCATCGGAGCAAGGTCTGCGGTTTTTGCTCCGGTTAAGAATCTCGGACTTATCATTATGGATGAAGAACAGGAAATGACTTATAAATCCGAGAGTTCTCCGAGGTATCATGCACGTGATATCGCAAAGGCGCGCTGCAGATATAACAACGCGATGTTGTTACTGTCTTCCGCAACGCCGTCAATTGAAAGCAGATATTACGCCGAAAAAGGAAAATATCATTTATATAGGTTGACGAAACGCTACGGTTCGGCAATATTACCGGAAGTAAGCATCGTTGATATGAAAGATGAACGCAGTTCGGGAAATATATCGATATTGAGTGAACTGCTGAAAAATGAGATACAGTATAATATCGAACACTCCGAACAAACTTTATTGCTGATCAACAGAAGAGGATATAACACTGTTGTGAAGTGTTCGGAGTGCGGAGAAACCGCGATGTGTCCTAACTGCAGTATCGCGTTGACGTACCACAAAGCGAACGAGAGACTTATGTGTCATTATTGCGGATATTCGGAATCGATTTCGGATATTTGCAGAAAATGCGGAAGTAAATATATAAGATATGAAGGGATAGGAACTCAGCGGCTTGAAGAAGAATTGAAAAATATGTTTCCCGAGTCAAATATCCTGAGAATGGATTCCGATACTACAATGACAAAATCTTCGTACGCCGACTCTTTTCGGGATTTTTCAAACGGAAAATATGATATAATGTTAGGGACACAGATGATCGCGAAAGGACTTGATTTCCCGAACGTAACGCTTGTCGGAGTTATTTCCGCCGACGGAGCGTTATTCGGAAACGATTTCAGAAGCTATGAACACGCATTCAGTTTGCTGACGCAGGTAATAGGACGCTGCGGAAGAGCCGATAAAAAAGGCCGTGCTGTAATACAAACGTTTTCTCCTGACAACAGGATCATTGAATACGCCTCCGAGCAAAACTACGAAAAGTTTTTCGATGAGGAGATCGCAAACCGTTCGGTAATGCTTTATCCGCCGTATTGTGATATGTGCGAGATCGGATTCTCGGGAGAAAAAGAAAGCGACGTAATACGCAGTTCGGGGATATTTATGAACGTATTCAAAAAAAACGCTTTGGAAAATTATCCCGACATACCGCTCAGAGCTTACGGCCCGGTGATGTCCGGAGTGGTAAAGCTGAGCAATAAATACAGATATAAGATCATTATAAAATGCAGAAATAATAATAAATTCAGAGCGTTGATAAAAGATACGTTAAAAGAGACCGAAACTATAAAAGAATTTCGTGATGTGAACGTGTACGTAGACGGAAGTTTTTCCGGAACTGTTTAAAACGGAGGAATAAATATGGCTATAAGAACTATTGTTACCGAAGGAGACGAAATTTTAAGAAAAAAATGCAGAGAGGTAACGGATTATAACGAAAGGCTTTGGAACCTTCTTGACGATATGGCTCAGACTATGCATAGTGCGGACGGTGCGGGGCTTGCGGCGCCTCAGGTAGGAATTTTGAGAAGGATCGCCGTAATAGACGTCGGTGAAGGCGTGATCGAATTCATTAACCCTAAGATAATAGAAAAAAGCGGAAGTCAAACGGGACAGGAAGGGTGTTTGTCGTGTCCGGGAGAGTGGGGGATAGTAGAACGCCCCGAAACCGTGAAGGCGGAAGCGTTTAACAGAAACGGAGAAAAATTTGTGATCGAGGGAAGCGGACTTTTAGCGAGAGCGATGTGCCATGAATTCGATCATCTCGACGGTATATTGTATAAAGATATTGCCATAAGAATGCTTGAGCAAGACGAACTTGAATCGATCGGCAGAAAAAAATTAAAATTAAAGCGCAAAGAAGATATTGAAAGGTAATTTAAGGATATGAAAGCAATTTTTATGGGTACTCCGGATTTTGCCGTTCCGTGTCTTGAAAGACTTATAGATATCGGGGTGGACGTTACGGCTGTTTTCACACAGCCGGACAAACCTGTCGGCAGAGGATATAAACTTACGCCTCCGCCGGTCAAGATATCAGCGGAAAACCACAAAATTACTGTTTATCAGCCAGAAAAATTAAAAACTCCGGAAAAGGAGAAATTAATAGAAAGCCTGGAGCCGGATATTATATTCGTAGTAGCATACGGGAAAATACTTTCTCAAAAGATCCTCGATATACCAAAACTCGGGTGTATCAATATTCACGGATCTTTGCTGCCGCTTTACAGAGGTTCTTCGCCTATACAGTACAGCGTGCTGAACGGCGATAAGATCACCGGCGTAACGTCGATGTATATGGATGCCGGTATGGATACGGGCGATATAATAATGCAGATCAAAACTCCGATAGGGGAAAACGAAACTTCGGGAGAACTATTCGACAGACTTTCCGCAATAGGAGCAGACTGTATCGAAAAGACGGTCGAAAGCATAGAAAACGGCAGTTTTACAAGGACAAAACAAGACGAATCGAAGGCAACTTATACTAAAATACTTGACAAGGGCATGTCCTTTACAGCCTTTGATGATTCAGCACAGAACGTACACAATAAAATAAGAGGGCTTTCTCCTTGGCCTTGTGCGACAGCAGAATTGAACGGGACGAAAATGAAGCTTTTCTCAAGTGTGATCGTTGAGAAAGAAAGTCAAAATGCCAAGTCTTTCGGAAAACTTTTGAATGATAAGAGATTTATAGTGTCATGCAAGACCGGGTCTGTGGAGATTCTTTCCGTACAGGCGGAAGGTTCAAAGAGGATGAGCGGAGAAGAATTTTTGAGAGGGAAAAGATTAAAAACGGGAACCGAGTTTGACAAAAAGGAAAAGTGATACTGCAGTTATGAAGAAGAGTGCGCGCAGATATGCCGCTGAAGCAGTTATGAGAATGGAAAGCGGCGGGTATTCGAATATCGTTATCGATAATATGCTTAATAACTGTGAATTGAACGATAAGGACAAAAATTTTGCGAGCGCAATAGTTTACGGTGTTACCGAACGGTGCGTTACAATTGATGAAATTATCGCTAAACATTCAAAAACAGAGAAACTTTCTCCGGAAGTGAGAGCCATACTCAGATGTGCGTTATACCAAATAATATATATGGATTCTGTACCGGACAACGCCGCAGTAAACGAAGCCGTTGAGTTGACGAAAGAAATGCGGGTACGCAGTGCCGGAGGATTTGTCAACGCGGTGTTGAGGGGATTTTTGAGAGAAGGCATAAGCGAAGAATTAAAAAACGACGTACGTTTTAAATATTCATGTTCAGCCGACGTCTATAAAATATTATCTTTAAGTATAGGAAAAGAAAAAACGAACGGATATCTTGACGGAACGTTTGGAAAACCTCCGATGTTCATTCGCGTAAATACCCTTAAAATCGCGCAGGATGAATTTATCGCAAAATATGAGGAACTGTATTCAAAAAATCCAAAAATCGTTTCAGAGGCGGATAATTGCCTTATTATAGAGGAT
This sequence comes from Oscillospiraceae bacterium, assembly GCA_017828835.1. Lineage (GTDB taxonomy): Bacteria > Bacillota > Clostridia > Oscillospirales > Ruminococcaceae > RGIG8367. The sequence continues at coordinate 9,311 of JAGAEK010000057.1, forward strand.
ACTTGTGTTACTGACGATGATTTATTTAAAAACGGACTGTATCACGTTCAGGATCTGTCTTCTCAGTTATGTGTGAACGCTCTTGAGCCGAAACCCGGAATGCGAGTTTTAGACTGTTGTTCGGCTCCCGGCGGAAAAAGTTTTACTTTAGCTCAAAAAATGAACGGTATCGGTAAAATACTGTCTTGTGATATTCACAAAAATAGGATACAATTAGTAGACGAGGGAAAAAAACGTCTCGGAATAAAAATTATCGACACAGCCGTAAACGATGCCGCAGAATATAACATTGATTTCGGCGAGTTTGATGCGGTTTTATGCGACGTTCCGTGCTCCGGACTCGGAGTTATCAGAAGAAAACCCGAAATAAAATATAAAAAAGAAAACGAGATCGCCAAGCTTTACGGTTTACAGTTCGAAATTCTTATGACCTCTTCGAAATATGTGAGATCCGGAGGTACTCTTATATATTCAACCTGTTCGCTCAATAAATCCGAAAACGAAGATATAGTAAATATATTTTTGAAGGTTGCCGGCACTGATTTTGAGCTTTCTCCGTTTCAGCTTACGCCTAAAGAGAGCTTAAACAACGGTATAAGGACGATACTTCCGGAAGAATATAACAGCGATGGTTTTTTTATCGCAAAACTCAAGAGGAAATGATTATGTATGAAGGTATCAGCGAATATAACGATAAAATAGATATAAAATCACTTGAACTTGATGAATTGAAAAATCTGTTCGTATCATGGGATCTGCCGCAGTTCAGGGCTGCTCAGATATATAAATGGCTGCATCAAAAAAGCGCTGAAAGTTTTTACGATATGAGCGATATCCCTGTCGATTTGAGAAACGTATTAGATGAAAAATGTTGTATAAAAACGGTAAAAATCAAAAGAAAGCTTGTATCTTCTATCGATAATACGGTAAAATATCTGTATGAAATGCCGGACGGAGAGTGTGTGGAAGCCGCTCTTATGCAATATAAATACGGAAAAAGTCTTTGTATATCGACGCAGGCGGGTTGTCGTATGGGATGCAGATTTTGCGCGTCGACACTTATGGGATTATCGAGAAATCTTCTTGCTTCCGAAATGCTTGATGAAGTTTACTGTGCACAAAAAGACTGTAAAGAAAAGATATCTCATCTTGTTTTGATGGGAACGGGAGAACCGCTCGACAATTTTGATAACGTCATTAAATTTCTGAAAATCCTTACGTCCGAGGAAGGACAAAATCTCGGCATGAGACATATATCTCTTTCCACCTGCGGACTCGTCGATAAGATCCGTGAACTTATGAAACTTAAACTTCAGCTTACACTTTCAATATCTCTTCATGCTTATAACGACGAGACGCGAAAAAAGATAATGCCGATTGCGAATAAATGGAGTATAGACGAACTTATATCTGTGTGTAAAGATTATTTTGAATATACGGGAAGAAGGATTTCGTTTGAGTATGCGTTGATAAACGAAGTCAACGATTCTCCCGAGGATGCCGAAAATTTATCAAAGCTTTTGAAGGGCATGAACGGCCACGTAAACCTTATTCCGCTCAATCCCGTAAAAGAGCGCGAATTTAAAAGAGGAAATCAAGAGAGAATAAAAAAATTTCTCAATATCCTTTTAAAAAACGGACTTAACGCAACGATAAGACGTGAATTGGGGTCTGATATAAACGCTGCTTGCGGACAACTGAGACGTGAAAATTCTACACAGGAGGCCTGATTTTTATGATCGAAGCATACGGTAAAAGCGATGTCGGAAGAATAAGAAAAACAAACCAGGATGCATATAAAGCGGTTTTGATTAACGAACACGCTTTATACGCTGTCGTGTGTGACGGTATGGGCGGAGAGAACGGCGGAAACGTTGCGAGTCAAGCGGCCGTGGATATAATAAATAAAGAAATTTTGGGAAACTATAATAATACGGAAAATAAAATAGATCTTTTAACTTATGCAGTGATAAAAGCCAACGAATGTATTTACAATTTGTCGCAAACGACCATTGAATTGCGCGGAATGGGAACTACTGCGACAGTGGTAATGGTAGAAAACGATGGCCTTTATATAGCTCACGTGGGGGACAGCAGGGTATATCGGCTCAGAGGCGACAGTTTTGATCTGCTGACCGCCGACCACTCTCTTGTTCAATTACTTGTTGACAAAGGCGAGATAACTCCGGAACAGGCGAGAGTACATCCTCAG
>JAGAEK010000058.1 GCA_017828835.1 Oscillospiraceae bacterium
AGCGATATCGTTGAGGAAGGAACCTCTCGTGCAAGCGTCTGAGGTGAGGAGCACTTTTCCGGTCTTCTTAACGGAATCGATGATCTGATTGTAGTTAAGAGGAACTACGCTGCAGATGTTGAGAACTTCGCAGGAAACATTATATTTTTCTTCGAGGATCTTAACGGCGTCCATAGCTCTGTAAAGGGTTGCGCCCATTGTGAGGATAGTGAGATCGGAGCCCTCTTTGATAACGTCGAGGTCGCCTTCTTTAAGCTCATATGAGCCGGTGGGAACGCCTTCTTTATGGAATTGCTCGGCTGTGTCGTAAAGTCTCTGGCTTTCGAAGAAGCAAACGGGATCGGAGCCGTTAAGAGCGAGCGCCATAAGACCTTTTGCCTCATACGGAGTGGCAGGGAAGTAAACTTTAAGTCCGGGAACGTGAGCGGCCATGGCGACCCAGTCCTGAGAATGCTGTGCGGCATACTTGGAGCCGTTGGGGAGTCTGAGAACGACGGGCATCTTAACGCAGCCGGCGCTCATTGCCTGCCATTTAGCCATCTGGTTGAATATTTCGTCTCCGGCGCAGCCCATGAAGTCGGTGTACATAAGCTCGATAAGAGCGCGACCGCCGCCCATGGCGTAACCGACCGCAGTACCTACGATAGCGGATTCGGAGATCGGGGAGTTAAAGAGTCTGGAATAGGGGATAACGTCGGAAAGGCCGCGGTAAACTGCGAAAGCGCCGCCCCATTCTCTGACGTCTTCACCGTACATGATAAGGGTAGGATCCTCATAGAGTTTGTCGATAATAGCCTCAAAGAGAGCATCACGGTAATTGAAAGCTTTCATCTTGGAAACGGGCTTACCGTCCTTGAATCCGAAGCGTTCTTTTCCGGCGATCTGCTGTACTCTCGGGCAAGCTTCCTTCGGGCCGAGAACTTCGGGAGTTCTGTCGTCTAATTTTGCGATTTTTTGATTTGAGAACATAAAGTTCTCGATTATACGGTTATCGGCTTTGAGGTCGATATACGGAGAAATCTCTTTATCGGCGGCGAGTTTGCAGATCTTATGGATGAGGTTCTTGGTGTAATCCCATATCTTGTCGAATTCGGAGTCGGGAGCGACTTTCGCGTCAACGAGACCTTTTCTGAAAGTGATGATAGGATCGATAGCGGCCCAAGCTTCAACTTCCTCTTTAGTTCTGTAGACCTGAGCATCAGAAGTGGAGTGTCCGCCGAGACGGTAGGTGAGAACGTCGAGGAGAACGGGTCCTTCACCGTTGAGAAGGAGTTCTTTCTTTCTTCTGTAAGCGTCGATAACGGCGAGAGGATTGTAGCCGTCAACACGCTCAGCGTGCATCTGGGTCGGAGTGATACCGGAGCCGATCCTTGCGAGGAATTCATAGGCCATAGTTTCGCCTCTTGTTTGTCCGCCCATACCGTAGTTATTGTTGTTGAAGTTGAAGAGTATGGGAAGTCCGCCGCGTTTGCTTTCTTCCCAGAGATATTTGAGCTGATCCATGGAAGCGAAGTTCATCGACTCCCAAACGGGTCCGCGTCCTACGGCGCCGTCACCGGCGTTGGCAACTACGATACCTTTTTTGAAGTTTTCTTTCTTATAGAGCGCGGTACCGGTAGCGATGGGAGCGGAACCGCCGACGATAGCGTTGTTCGGATAAATTCCGAAGGGGATAAAGGAAGCGTGCATCGAGCCGCCGAGACCTTTATGGAAACCGGTCTTACGTGCAAATATCTCGGCCATTACGCCGTAGATGAAATATTCGATAGCGAGTTCCTTAACGTTCGTACAGTCGGTGTGTTTTTCGATAGCAGCGAGCGGCTTACCGTCGTCAAAAGTCTTCATGATCTCCATCAATCTGTCTTCGGAGAGCTTGTTGATAGCGGAAAGACCTTTTGCAAGAACTTCGTCGTGGCTTCTGTGGGTACCGAAGATAAAGTCGTTTTCATCAAGCATATAAGCCTGACCTACGGCGTTGGATTCCTGACCGAGAGAAAGGTGGGAAGGTCCGGGATAAGTATAGGAAACGTCGCCGTAAACACCTTGCATTTTGATGTTGAAAAGCATGTTTTCAAACTCGCGGCAGATAGCCATATCTCTGTATATACGGAGGAAATCCTCATTAGAGAAATTGGCTTTTTCCTGTTCGATGGTTTTGTTGTAGGCATTCATCGGAATGTCATTAAAGGTAATTTTACCGGGTTTTCTGAGCTCGGCGGGATCTACGAAAATTGATTTTGGCATAGTGTTTTCTCCTTTCGGTAATTAACGTTTTATAAAAATTTGTTTTAGTAACGATTATAACTCAAAGAGCGCTTCTCTGATGACCTCGCAAACGGTCGGATGCGGGAATACGAGCTCTTTGATGTTTTCGATGTCAAGCTCCGTTTCGATCATAAGAGCGGCACCGTAGATCATTTCGGAAGCATAGCTGCCGATAAGATGAACACCGATGAGACGGTTATATTTTTTGTCGACGATAAGCTTGCAGATACCGTCGCCGTTTTCGTTTTCGGCAACGTAGCGGCCGGAGAATTTCATTGTAACGTTCGCGACCTTGACATCGATACCCTTGGCTTTCGCAGTATCTTCGGTCTCGCCGACACTTGCGACTTCGGGGTTGGTGTAGATAACGGCGGGGATCGCGGAATAACGCATAACGTCCTTCTTACCGATCATATGGTTGACGGCGACTTCCGCCTCGCGGTAAGCAGTGTGGGCGAGCATCGATTTTCCGTTGACGTCTCCGGCGGCATAAACACCGGGGATGTTCGTGCGCATATTATCGTCAGTAACGATAGCGCCGCGTTCGGTATAAACGCCGATCGTTTCGAGACCGAGGTTTTGAGTGAACGCACGGCGTCCGATAGAGAGCAATACTTTGTCTGCCTTGACGGATTTGACTTCGCCGTTTTCTTCGTAGGACACGTCGTTAGTGCCAACGCCTACGACCTTGCATGAAAGTTTGAAATCGACTCCCTTGGCCTGATAATTTTTAAGAAGTATTTTGGAGATCTCGGCGTCCGTGGGACCGGCGATCTTGTTCAGCATCTCGATAACGGTTACCTTACTGCCGATGCTGTTGAAATAAGAAGCCATTTCGAGTCCGATAACGCCGCCGCCGATAATGACGAGGTTTTGAGGAACTTCGGTCATATCGAGGATCTCTCTGTTAGTCATAACGAATCCGGAGGCAAGTCCTTCTTTAACGCCGGGGATAGGAGGAGTTACGGGGACTGAGCCGGAAGCTATAAGAAGTTTTTTTGCGGCATATTCAGTTCCGTTGACGACCACCTTGAATCCTTCGTCGCATTTTCCGTTAATTGCGGCCTCGCCGGTGATAACGGTAACTTTGTTTCTTTTGAGCTGCATACCGACGCCGGAAACGAGTTGTTTAACAACGTTGTTCTTGCGGGCAACTACCTTTGCGTGGTCGATCTTGACGTCGGAAGCGGTAACGCCGAACGCCTGACCGTGCAAAGCGTGTTCATAATATTTTGCCGAGTTAAGGAAAGCTTTCGAGGGGATACAGCCTTCGTTGAGGCATACGCCTCCGAGAGCGCGTTTTTCAACGACGGCGGTTTTGAGTCCGGCATGACCGGCGCGTTCGGCGGCAAGATATCCCGCGGGACCTCCGCCGATAACGATCAAATCAAATAAATCCATAATCAACTACCCTTTCACTGAATTATTTGGAAAGAAATACGAAAAAGTTTTCGAGAGCGGAGCCCACGTCACGAAGGAATTTTGAAGCGGGAGCGCCGTCAATGGCTCTGTGATCGTAAGTGAGGGAGAGACCCATTGCGGGATACGTTTTGATCTCGCCTTTAACTTCTTTGACTCTTGTAATTATGTTATCGACTCCGAGTATACCGGTTTGAGGAGGATTGATGACCGGAGTGAAGCTCTCGACACCGAGAGAACCGAGGTTGGAGACGGTGAAGGTGGCTCCGGAGAGGAGGTCGGGACTTATAGAACCTTCCTGACACTGTTTTGCAAGAGATTTCGCTTCGTTAGCGATCTCGTTAAGAGACTTTTTGTTTGCGTAGCGGATCGTAGGCACCATAAGACCGCGTTCAGTATCTACGGCGAGTCCGAGGTGAACGTCTTTGAATACGCGGATGCTGTTTGCTTCTATCATATTTGCATTGAGGTTCGGGTAATTGAGCAATACTCTAGAAACAGCGTAAAGGATCATGTCGTTGAGAGTGATATTGGCAAGACCGAGTTTTTCGCCGTTTGCCTTGATCTCCGCTCTGAACGCCTGGATTTCGGAAGCGTCGAAGCTTGAGTTATGCGTGAGCTGAGGAATAGTGGACAAAGAGGTCGACATGGATTTTGCGATCGCTTTTCTTATTCCGGAGAATTTGACGTCTTCAAATTCAGCAGCAGAAGCAGCAGGAGCGGCAGCGGCAGCTGCGGGAGCAGCAGTTTTGGCGTCGAGATCCGCAACGGATACTCTTCCGCCGATTCCGGTTCCAAAAACAGCGCCGGCTTCACCGTTTTTAACGGCGTTGAAAGCAGCGCCGGTAGCGCCTGCACCGTTTGCAATAAGAGTGCGTACGTCGCGCTCGATGATCCTTCCTCTGGGACCTGTGGGAGCGGCGACTCTGACGTCGATATGTTTGCTTTCAGCCAAAGCTTTTGCTCTGGGGGAGATTTTGATATCTCCGAGCTCCTGAGCGGTGGGTGCGGCTGTTACGGCAACGGAGGCGGGAGCGGCGGCCTCTTCGGCTTTCGGAGCTTCGGGGGCGGGAGCGTCTCCTTCGAGTACGGGACGGAGTCCCGTGCAATCGTCACCGGGGTTTCCGACTGCGCAGACGTTGATCATACAAGGAACGTCGTCGCCTTCGTGAAAGAATATTTCAAGAATTTCGCCTTCTTCTGTAGATTCACAGTCAAAGGTAGCTTTGTCGGTTTCGTAATTGAAAAGCAGATCGCCTACTTTTACTTTATCTCCGACTTTTTTGTACCATTTCGTAATGATACAAGACTCAACTGTAATGCCGGCTTTGGGCATTAAAACACCAGCAGCCATCAGATGATTCCTCCTATATATAATAATTTTTTTATAAAACTGACTTCACCGATAAATTCGGGGAGTGTTTTGACTTAGATTTTTTCTGCGTTAGCGAGCAGAAATTTTTCTGCTTCAGCGGACCACAGACCGTTGTTTTTCTTGACCATCTCGGCAAGTTTTGCGAACATCGCGTTTGATTCGCCGTATTTCTCGAGTTCGTTCAGAGCGATAAGCGGCATTTTGATACCGGTATAGATCAGCTTTTTACCGCCGGGGATATTCGGGAGATTGAGAACGGCGTCTCTTGCTGAATCGAGGCCGCCGATATGAGTGACCAGGCAGGCAGGGTTGAGAAGACCGTTGCTCATCATATCGAGAGATTCTTTCATATCTTCGGTGTTACCGCCGGAGGTACCGACGATATGGGTTGAAGCGTAGTGAACGTTATAGAAATTGAATTTAGCGGAAAAATCGGTTTTTGAAGGACCTGAGAAGAAGTTGAGGCAGCCGTCTCTCGCGAGTATCGCGTCACCTTGTTCAACTACGGGAGCGACAGGAGCGAGGATATGGACCTCGTCGTATCCGGTACCGCCCGTGAGCGACATCAGATACTCGGTCGAATTTTCGATTTTTCCGGTATTAACGTATTTGAGCTCAATACCGTTTTTAGCGGCTTCTTCCGCTGAAAGAATTGAAGCGGCACGTGTAAGTCTCGCGTCGTCGATATCGGTAACGACGAGCAGAGAAGGATGGCGTTCGGCGTGGATGATATAGTCGATCGCTGCGAGACCCATAGGACCGACGCCCGCGAGTATAGCCATCTTACCGTTAGGTTTGATCCCCATTTGGTGCTCGTAAACGCCGTTTACCGTGTGATAATCGGCATGGAAAGCGCCGATGACGCAGGAGAGGGGTTCGGCAAGAGAACCGCAGAAGAAAGCGTCTCCGCTGTAGGGGAGGAGACAATCCATTTCCATGACCTCGTTGGGGATAATGATATAGGTGGCGTCTCCGCCGATATATTTATAAGAATATCCGGGAGCGTCGAGAGAACCTTTGTAGTTAAGAGCGGGTTGTATCGAGAATTTTTGACCTGCTTTGAATTTTCCCGCCCACTTTGAACCTACTTCGAGGATCTCGCCGCAAAATTCGTGGCCGACGATAGTGGGATTCTGAGCGCAATCTGCAGGGACGCGCTTATGATCTCCGCCTTGGATAGCCGCCTTATAAGTAGACATACAAATACTGTCGGAAATAACTTTGGCGAGTATTTCGTCATCTTTCATCTTGGGAAGCTCGAATTCTTCAAGTCTGAGATCGTTTTTTCCATAGAGACGAAGAGCTTTTGTTTTCATATTATACCTCCTTAAAATATAAGAACGATAGCCTTGCGACTATAGTAATTTTACACCGTATTTTTCAGCCTCTTTTTTGACGTCGTCGGGGAGAGGCGCTTCCGATATCATATAATCGATATCGCTCATATTTGCGAACGTATAGGGGAGAAGCTTACCGAGTTTCGAACTGTCCATAAGCAGGATCAGCGTCCTTGCTTTTTTGACGACTTCGATCTTTACCTGTGCGTCGCTTTCTCTTCCGCAGGTAAATCCGCCCTCGAGCGAGTAACCGGACGCGACCAGAAAGGCGACGTCGATATTGATTTTCGAAAGCATATCGACGGCGGAAGGACCGGTCAGCGTCATATTGCTGCGATTGAGGGAGCCGCCGCAGAGATTTATACTCGGATTTTGTTTTTTCGAAGCTTCAAGAGCGATATTGGGACCCGAGGTAAAAACGACGGCGTTAACGTCGGGCATTGCGGTCGCGAGTTCCATCATAGTGGTTCCGGAATCGAGAAATACCGCGCTTCCGCCGTTTATAAATACCGCTGCTTTTCTTGCGATGGTCTCTTTTGCGATACGGTTTTTGACGGCTCTCAGATCATAAGAAGCTTCGTGATTTGACGAACCGGCATATTTTGCGCCGCCTCTGACGCGAACGATCACACCGTCCGTTTCAAGAGCGTCGAGGTCGCGATGGATCGTCATGAGACTGACCGAAGGAAACATCGAAGACAACTCTTTTATACTGACGACGCCGTTTTTTTCGATCAATTTTTTTATTTCGTTTCTTCTGATGCTTTTCATTCGACGGCCTCCGATTCGTAAGAAAGATCGTTTCTAACTTAATATAACATAATATAACATGTCTGTCAAGGGCATACTGACGATTTTTTCAAATAAACGCTATAAAAATATAAAATAAACGACAAATGTTAAAAATAGCGAAAAATATAACATTATGTTATAAAAATGCGGAAAAATTAACATTTTTCACTGAGCGGAAGTAAGAGAGAGCAAATAAAAAATCCCTTTGTTTTGATACTGCAAAGGGATTTTTCTTTACTTATTCGAGTTCGAATGCTC
>JAGAEK010000059.1 GCA_017828835.1 Oscillospiraceae bacterium
AAAACGAAGGGAACGGCGGGCACAAACACTTTTACCGCGAGCGGATATTTGTACGTTACGGGAGTTTTTATAGTTTGATCCACTCCTTCCAGACGTCTTCGCACTCTCCTGCGGTCGCCGCTTTTCCGTTACGCACGACCGGAGTTTTTATCAGTTCCGGACGATCGATGAGCGCGTCGAGCTTGTCGTCATCATATGCGTATGACGTGACAAGAACCGCGTCGGGGTGTTTGTCGTTTATGATCTTTGCGATACCGAGAGCGGAGATCACGCTTTTAAGTTCTCCTCTGCTCATCCCGTAGCGGTCGAGGTCTATGTATTGGTATTTTATACGGCGTTCTTTGAAAAAACGCTCGGCTTTTTTTGTGTCGAAGCACTTGCTTCTTCCGAAAATCTGAATATTCATTTCTCTGCTCCTTTTGATGAATTATATCATATTTGATAAAGAATGTCAAGTAAAGGCGAAAGTTAATTGAAAATTTTTCAAAAAAAGACTTGACAAATGAGAAAACCGATGATACAATATACGGGCATACTGAAACAGGGACTATGCCGGAGTGGCGAAATTGGCAGACGCCCGGGACTTAAAATCCCGTGGGACTCAAATCCCGTACCGGTTCGAGCCCGGTTTCCGGCACCATAATATCGCGGGGTGGAGCAGCTGGCAGCTCGTCGGGCTCATAACCCGGAGGTCGTAGGTTCGAATCCTTCCCCCGCAACCATTTAGAGTGGTCATAACGGATTTGAGCTATGACCACTCGTATTTTATTTTTTCGTTTTATAATTTAATGTGGCAAAAGGGAGTATTGCAGATGGCGGGTTTCTTCAAAGCGTTATTCGGGTTGTGGCGTTCCGTAAAAGAAGCAAAAAAGAACGAAAAATATTATCTTAATTTATCTAAAGATAAATTAAGCTCACTTGACGACGGCGATCTGTTTTCTGCAGTCTTATGCAGGACCGAATCCAAAGTCGGCAAATTTGATAATATATCCGACGGCGTGAAATCTTTGTCCTCCGCCGAAAGAGTTTTTTATGTTACCTCGTATTATGAAGCGGAAGTCAATAACGGGGGCTTGTGTCAGTTTTTTGTAAACTCAAGCCGCGATGTCGCTCCTCTTCTTTCCGAATGCCTCAAAACGATCGGCGCGGACGAACATAAAAAACTCTATGATTCTTTTATTTCGGATAACGGAATCGACGTAAACGATCTGTCCTCGTTTATGATCGACAGCGCCGCAGAGTTTAAAGCCCAAACCGAACGGTATCCCTTTGAAGATTTTGACAACGCTTTTTATGAACTGGATCCTATTCAAGATCTGCTGATACCGTATATCAGGGAACATATATCGGAATTCTGAGAATAATTCCTTATGTGCCGGAGCAGATTCGCCGGCACATTATTATTCAAAGTCAACGAGAAAACAGGTGCTTAACTTATGAATAAGATCATCAAATCATTGAAGAATATCAATCTGCGCTTGTATCTTGCGCTCCTCGTCCTCGGACTCTGCCCGGCGATCTATACGACGCTCCGCACCTTTTTCCTCGGTCAGCTGCCCGGCGACTGGTCTTATTCGATCGCGGGACAGCTCAGCTGGGTCAATCTGATATATGAGATCGTGAACGAGGCGATCATTCTGCCGCTGTTCTTCTTTATCGGGAAAGTTGTTTCAGATAAGAAGGAGTTCACAAATCGCGTCAAAACGGGGCTTTTGATCTCACTCGGCGCTTATTCGATCCTCTCGGTACTGATCCTGATTTTTGCGGAACCGCTGCTCGCGGTGATGGCGACTTCGACAGATATCATCAAAGAGTCCGCCGCATACGTTCGTATCGAAGCGATCGCCAATATCTTCGGGATACTCTTCAGTTTTGTTTCTGTTGCGCTCGTCTCTCTCGGGAAAGACCGTTTTGTCTACATACTGACCGGAGTCAAACTCGTTCTTTGCGTCGTTTCGGATACCTTTCTTGTGTCGACTTTGCCTGTTTCGATGAATCTCGGCGTGAACGGGATCGGCGTTTCCAATATCATCGTAAACGCGCTGCTTTTCATTACCGCCGTTATCATCCTTGCAAAACAGGGGTGCCACGTTTTCAGCCGCGGAAAACTGTCGTTTGCGTGGGCGAAGAGTTTTGCGAAGGTCGGCGGTATCTCGGGACTTGAATCCTTTGTGCGCAATATCGCTTATATGCTGATGGTCTCCCGCATGGTGAATATGGTGGGCGAGCAAGGAACGTACTGGGTCGCCAACAACTTCATTTGGGGATGGATGCTTCTGCCCGTGATTCAACTGGGCGAGCTCATCAAACAGGAGACAGCCAAAGACGAAAATGCGATCAACAACAATTCTCTCGGCTATTTTTCCATTACCGCGATCGTCTGTGCGTTGTGGACAATCCTGATCCCGACATATAAACCTTTTATGCAATACGTTCTCGGCTATTCCGACGTTGACAAGCTTTTCGAGCTTGTTATGGTACTGTTCGGCTTTTACGTTCTGTATGCGTTTCAGAATGTGTTTGACTGCACTTTTTACGGCAGAGGCAAAACGAATTATATGCTGTTCGAATCGGTGGTCACCAATTCGGTTTATTACGGCACGTTTTTCGTCTTGTATCTTACGGGCGTATGGAAACCGACTCTCATCGGCATTGCTTTGATGTTCGGAATCGGCAACGCCTTTGACAGCATCGTTTCCGGGATCGCATACACATACTTCCTTAGGAAAAACAAATACAGTATTCTATCCGTAAATTGATTTGATATATTATGTACCGGAGCAGGTTTCCCTGCTCTGGTCGTTTATTCTCCGTCGTCGTTGTCTGTGCCGTTATATTCTGTAGTTTTGCGACGACTGAATCACACTTGCCAGCCATTTAACAGTATCTCCATAATATCGATTACTTTTTTATATACCCGAAGTTGTTTAGCATACTTGCTGAGGTTAACAAGGTTCTTTTCTTTGTCGTTCGCATAGGCGTTTACCGCTTTTGCAAATATCTCGTTATCCAGTTTGGTACGATATTTAAAGCAATCGCAAATCGTGCGCTCCTTATCGTAGATTGGAAGCATTGTACCGTCGAAATCCG
>JAGAEK010000060.1 GCA_017828835.1 Oscillospiraceae bacterium
CGCTTCAGAAAGCCATCGTCCGCAGTAAAGACGTGGACAGGCTCTACGAAGGACTGTACGAGAATATGGTAAACGGCAAGGTCACGGAGCAGTGGTATATGCACATGTCGCAGAAGTATGAGATCGAACGTGGCGAATTGCAGGACAAGATCAAGAATTATCGTGTTCAGCTCCTCGGTTTAGAGGATATCCGCCACGAAAAAGATCACTTCCTCTCGGCGATACGCACATTTATGCGGATGCAGACACTTACACCCGTGCTTCTGCGGGAGTTGATCGACAAGATCGAAGTCCACAGAATCGAAGGAACCGGCAAGAACCGTACTCAGCGCATCACGATTCACTACAAATTCATCGGCGCGCTTGAGATCCCCGCGGGATCAAAAAGCGACCACCACAAACTCGATACCCGTCGCGGCGTCGTGGTCGAATATCTTCCCAATACCGTGATCGCCTGACAAAAATGAGCAGACTCACCGAGCCTGCTCCCCTACATACGAATATCAGATAAGTTGAATATATAGAAAAACTGAGTGTCCATAACTCACTTGCGTTATGAACACTCAGCATGGTCGAAGTGACAGGACTCGAACCTGCAGCATCCTGGTCCCAAACCAGGCGCGCTACCAATTGCGCTACACCTCGATAAAAATAAGAACGAATTAAAGATGGGTAGGGATACCTTCAGGGTTGGCGATAATGTTATCTCTTGTGATTGAGCGGAGAAGAGAGAAAATTTCGGCTTCCGATCCGGGAAGGGTATCGACAGAAATCCCGCCGCGGGCGACGTCAACGATTTGGTGAAAATCCGAACCGGAGGAAATCAAAAGATTGTGGTCAAGAGCCCAGGCGTCGGATTTGTCATTGCTTTCACAATGTCTGACGTTGCCGTTGAATATCTCTATACCGTCAACAAAAGGTTGAGCGACCGGAATCATATTGGGTCTGAACGGGTGTGCCTGGAAAACACAGATATCCGTGCCTTTTGTAACGGCTCTGAAGGTTGCGAGATCGCTGAAAGCTATGCGGGAATTTTCATACAGGAAATTTCTGTCAAAACCGAAAACAAGATAATCATTTCTGTTTTCGGGGAAATTTATTTCCATACCGAGATAAACACGAAGACCGACTTGTTTGCCTCTTTTTTCGGCGAGATCGTATCCCGAAAGCCAGGAGGTTATTTTTTCGCTGTCCGAATCACCTTTTAAAGCATCGAAACAATAGTGAGCAAAATGGTTTGTGATTATTATAGCGTCAAAACTGGCTTTTTTATATAAGTCGACGGTATCGAAAGCGGATACGCAGGCGCAAAAACTGGATTCGGAGGTATGTACGTGAGTATCTATTTTGTAAGGCATGAAAACATCTCCCATATAATGACTGTAATAGTATAAACTATAATGTGCGTTAAATCAAGAGGACGGGACGATAAGTTTAAAAATAATCACCTAAAAGCCACCGGGATAATATACTGTATAGAGACGCCCGACGTATAGGAAAGTGAACGGAGGAGATGATACAGACTTGAAAGAAATGATAAACGTAGTCGGAGTGTCGCATAAATATCAGTCCGCAGACGGTGAGACAGAGACTGTTTTGGATATAAATTTTACTGTAAACGAGGGAGAGTTTCTCGGTATAGTGGGTCCGAGCGGATGCGGAAAAAGTACGATCCTTTCTATTATATCCGGACTTGAGAAACCGAGTAAAGGCGAGGTATTCGTGGATGGAGAAAAAGTTGAAGGAATTACGGAAAAGATAGGATATATGCTGCAAAGGGATAATCTTCTTGAATGGAGAAGTATCGAAAAGAACGTGCTGCTCGGGCTTGAGATACAGCATAAGCTCAGCAGAGAAAATATCGATTATGCCGAAGAACTTTTGAACAAATACGGTTTATGGGAATGGAGAAACAAGAGACCGTCTCAGCTTTCCGGCGGTATGAGGCAAAGAGCGGCACTGATAAGGACGTTGTTGATACGTCCGAAGGCGTTGCTGTTGGATGAAGCGTTTTCTGCACTTGATTTTCAAACAAGGATAACGGTCACGGACGACGTATACAGGATACTCAAAGACGAAGGCATGACGACGGTGATGGTTTCCCACGATATTCCGGAAAGTGTGAGTATGGCGGATAAGATAATGGCGCTTTCGTCAAGGCCGGCAAGAGTAAAGAAAATACACGAAATAAAGTTCGGCTCCGAGTTTCTGACGCCGTTTGAGAGGCGTAACGCTCCGGAGTTCGGACAGTATTTCAATACAATCTGGAAAGAGCTTGATATAAATGGAGAGTAATTTGTCAAAGGAGAGAAAGGAATATATAAAAAATACGCAGCGCAGGAAACGGGCGATAACGCTGACAAGAATCGGTATATTTTTGATAACGGTCACGGCGTGGGAAGCGCTTGCGAGGATCGGGATAATAGACGGATTTGTTATGAGTATGCCGTCAAGGATATTGAAAACAGTGGTATCGGCGGCGTCGAACGGATTATTTTTGCATATCGGCGTGACGCTTTACGAGACGATGATAGGATTTGTTTTGGGAGTGGTTTTCGGAGGTATAATTGCCGCGGCGCTTTGGAGTTCTGAGTTTTTATCGAAAGCGGTTGAGCCGTATCTTGTGGCGCTCAACAGTCTCCCGAAGATAGCGCTCGGACCGGTGATAATAATCTGGGTAGGAGCGGGAACGAAAGCGATAATAGTTATGGCGCTTGCGATATCCATGATAGTTACGACGCTTGAAATGCTGAATGGATTCAGATGTACCGAAGAGGAAAAGATAATGATGGCGAAGACGTTCGGTGCGAGAAAATGGGAAATATTTTTGAAGATCGTGCTTCCGTCGAACGTTTTTACACTTTTCAACTCATTGAAAATAAATATAGGGCTGTCGTTGGTCGGGGTCATTGCGGGTGAATTTTTGGTATCGAAAGCGGGGCTCGGCTATTTGATCGTTTACGGCGGTCAGGTCTTCAAAATGGATCTTGTTATGGCGAGCGTAATAATTCTTTCAGTCGTTGCGATGCTGATATATAAAGGTATTACTTTTTTTGAAAAGCTTGTGCTTAATAACATCGGAAAAGCTCAATAAAGGTGAATAATTTATTAGGAGGACAGAATAGTGAAGCGTTTTTATAAATATGCTGCGGTGGTAATGGCCGTGGTTATGATCGCAATAGCGGCGGTGGGGTGCGCAAACACGAAAGACAAGGTAACGGTAAGAGTGAACGAGGTCACAAGGTCTGTGTTTTACGCTCCGCAGTATGCGGCTATCGCGAAAGGATTTTTTGAAGAAGAAGGAATAAAAGTAGAGCTCACGACAAGTCAGGGAGCGGATCAGGTCATGGCGGCGACACTTTCGGGAGGAGCGGATATAGGATTTGCCGGACCGGAAGCGGCGATATACGTTTATAACGAGGGCAGAGACAATTACTGCAAGGTAATAGCGCAGCTTACTAAAAGAGACGGTTCGTTTTTGATATCAAGAGAAAAAGACGATAATTTCAATTGGGAAAAGCTGAGAGGTAAGACGATCTTACCCGGAAGGAAAGGCGGAGTTCCGTATATGACGCTTGAATACGTTTTAAAAAGCAAGGGACTTGTTCCGGGAGAAGATTTGATTTTTGACAACAGTATACAGTTTGCGCTTCTTGCCGGCGCGTTTACTGCGGGGACCGGAGATTACGTCGCACTTTTTGAACCGACGGCAACGACGCTTGAAAAAGAGAGTGTCGGGTATATCGTCGCATCGGTAGGAGAAGAGGCCGGTGAAATACCGTATACGGTTTATTTTGCATCGGGGAGCTATCTTGAAAAAAATGCGGAAACGGTGCAAAAATTCGTGAACGGCGTATATAAAGGTCTGCTTTGGGTAAAAGAAAACAGCGCCGAAACGGTTGCGGAAGCGATAGCTGACTTTTTCCCGGATTCCGATATGGAACTGTTGATCGCGGTGGTTCAGAGATATAAGGATATCGATGCCTGGAACGACTCTCCGTTTATGAAGGAAGAAGCGTTCGACAAGCTTCAAAACGTTATCGAACAGGCGGGAGAACTCGAAAAGAGGGCACCCTATGATAAGGTCGTCGACAACAGCTTTGCGGAAAAATCGATAGAACAAATAAAAAGGTAAAAATAAACGAAAAAAATAACGCAATCGATTGCATTTTGCCCCTTTTTCATATTGACTAATAAAAAAAGATTAATTATAATTATATAGTCGAATATGAAAAGGGGCGAAAAAAATGTACGAAATATTGAAGAAAAAGAAACTTAACGAAAACGTTGTACTTATGGAGATATATGCTCCGGACGTGGCAAACAAAGCAAAGGCCGGACAATTTATAATTTTCATGACGGACGATAAAGGCGAAAGGATACCGTTGACGATTGCGGGCAGCGATAAAGAGCGCGGAGCGGTCATGATAATATTCCAGGCGGTCGGATGTTCGACGAAAAAACTCGCGGCTATGAACGAAGGAGATACTTTGAGATGTTTCACGGGTCCTCTCGGCAAACCGACGGAGCTTGAAGGAATAAAGAGAGCGGCGGTAATAGGCGGAGGAGTTGGATGTGCGATCGCTTATCCGCAGGCCGTTGAATTAAAACGTCTCGGAGCCGACGTGGACGTTATCGTTGGATTCAGAAACAAAGATCTTGTAATACTTGAAGACGAGTTCAAAGCGGCGTCGGACAATCTTTACGTTATGAGCGACGACGGAAGCTACGGAGAAAAAGGTCTTGTTACGGACAAATTAAAAGAACTTATAGAAAAAGGCAGCAAATACGACGCCGTTATTGCGATAGGTCCTGCGATAATGATGAAATTTGTCTCGAAACTGACGCTGGAATACGGTATCAAAACGATCGTAAGTCTTAACCCGATCATGATCGACGGAACGGGAATGTGCGGAGGATGCAGAGTTACGGTCGGCGGTCAGGTCAAGTTTGCCTGTGTTGACGGACCTGATTTTGACGGACACCAGGTGGATTTTGACGAGCTTATTTCCAGAGGAAAGCTCTATTCCGAACAGGAAAAGGCGGCAAACGAGCATTTTTGCAGATTATACGGAGGAAAAATCAATGGATAACTTGAAAAAAACACCTGTTGAGGCGAGAGATCCGCAGGAGAGGATAAAGGATTTTAAAGAGGTTTCGTTTACATATACTCCGGAACAGGCGATGGCTGAGGCGAAAAGATGCCTGAACTGCAAAAACAGCCCGTGCGTAGCGGGATGTCCGGTCGGAGTAAAGATACCGGAATTTATAAAACTGATAGCAGAGGGAAAATTTGAAGACGCTTACGGCAAAATAGTCGAGACCAACGGACTTCCCGCCGTTTGCGGAAGAGTTTGTCCTCAGGAAAATCAATGCGAGGGCAAATGCATAAGAGGTATAAAAGGCGACAGTATAGGTATCGGTGCGCTTGAAAGATTTGCGGCGGACAGACACAGAGAGATGAAGAAAGATAGCGGCTGTTCTGAGAAAACTGCGAATAGCGATGCGAAAAAGCTTGCGAAGGTAGCGATAATAGGTGCAGGACCCGCCGGACTTGCGTGTGCGTCAGACCTGGCGGATTTCGGATTTGACGTTACGATTTTCGAGGCGTTTCATATAGCCGGAGGCGTTTTAGCTTACGGTATACCCGAATTCCGTTTGCCGAAAAGCATAGTTGCGGACGAGATCGAGGCAATAAAGAAAAAAGGCGTTGAAATAAAAACGGACTACGTTATCGGAAGGATCAAAACGATAGACGAGCTTATGGAAAGCGGATATGAAGCGGTGTTCATTTCGACAGGCGCAGGACTTCCGAAGTTTATGGGAATACCCGGAGAAGGTGCGCTGGGAACTTACAGCGCGAACGAATATCTCACGAGGATAAATCTTATGAAGGCCTATCGCGAAGATTACGATACTCCGCTCATGAAGTTCAAAAAAGTGGCTGTAGTCGGCGGCGGAAACGTTGCCATGGATGCGGCGAGATGTGCGAGAAGAATGGGAGCGGAAACGTATATAGTCTACCGCAGATCGGAAAAAGAAATGCCGGCGAGAGCCGAAGAGAAGGAACACGCGAAAGAAGAAGGGATCATCTTTAAAACGCTCACCAATCCGGTCGAAATACTCGAAGACGAGAACAAGAGAGTACGCGCGATAAAATGCGTTGAAATGGAATTGAGCGATCCGGATGAAAGCGGAAGAAGGAGGCCTGTGGTAAAAGAAAACTCGGAGTTTGAGATAGAGGTCGACGGAGTTATAATGGCAATCGGATCCGACACTAATCCGGTGATCGGAAATACGACCGAGGGACTTGAAACCAACAAAAAGGGCTGTATAGTCGCGGATGAGAATATGGCGACCACAAGACAAGGGATATTTGCCGGCGGAGATACGGTAACGGGAGCCGCGACGGTGATACTTGCAATGGGCGCCGGAAGGACGGCTGCGGCGTCGATAAAAGAATATATCGAAGAAAAACATAAGAAATAGTCTTTAAGACCGGTCTTACGATCGGCCTTTTTTTGTTAAAAAATAATTTTTGTTTTATTCACAAAAAAATGGGAAAAATAAATATTAATTCAATAAAAAAGGGTAAATTATAGGTAAAGACAAAAAAGGAAGGAGAAATTTTATGTACGAAGAAAACGAAAATAATCAAGCTGAAAATATAGAAAGCGAGGAAATAATTAACGATATTCCCGAAAACACAGAGGAAGAGACGTCGGAAAGTAAAATATACAAAAAATTACGGAAAACGATGATAGGGGCAATAGCGTTTTGCTGCGCGATATCTCTGGTGATAGGCGGTATCGGCGGAATAATAATTTCGAAAAACGCAAACAAGGTTCAAAATACAAGCTCTCAAGCAGATTCCGGAATCGACGTTACTGTGTCGAGGTCGGGAAACAGTGAAATTTCGGGGATAGCGGTACTCGATATAAAAACGTCAAACAATGAAAGTGCCGGTACTTCGGTTTCGGACGTTGCGGCAAAAGTTGAAAACAGCGTAGTTGCAATAAACGTAACGGGCATACAGAGCTATTCAGGTTTGGGCGGACAAAGGAAATATACCGTAACAAGCAGCGGTTCCGGAGTTATCATATCGGAAGACGGATATATCGTCACGAATCACCACGTTATAGAAGGTGCAACAAAAATAACGATCATACTTTGCAGCGGCGAACAATATGAGGCGAAGATAGTGGCGGCGGACGAGAAAAACGATATAGCGGTTTTGAAGATAGAAATAAGCGGTGCCGTTCCGGCGGTGTTCGGGGATTCCGACAAAATCATTCTCGGAGAAACTGCGATAGCGATCGGAAATCCTTTAGGTACATTCGGCGGTTCTGTTACCGCAGGTGTTATCAGCGGACTTAACCGTGAAATTAAGATAGAAAGCTCATATTTGAATTTACTGCAGACTGACGCGGCAATAAACCCCGGAAATTCAGGAGGCGGACTGTTTAACGACAGAGGCGAGTTGATCGGGATAGTAAACGCGAAATCAACAGGAACGAACGTAGAGGGCATCGGATTTGCGATACCGTCAAATGACGTGAAAAAAATCGTGGAAGATCTGGTAAGTTTCGGATACGTCAAGGGAAGACCGGACAAAGGGTTTGAGATCATTGAGATAAATTCGACGATGATGGCTATGATGTACCGTGTCGACAGGATAGGAGTTTACGTATATTCCATAACCGAAGGAAACAACGCTTACAATGCGGGACTTCGCGTCGGAGACTGCATAGCAAATATAGACGGATACGAAATATCATCCGAGAGCGACATCGAATATATAATGAATTCGAAAGCAGTCGGAGACAGTATAAAATTGACGGTCATAAGAGACGGCAAGAACGTCGATATCAGCTGGAACATTGAAGAATATATACCTTCCGGAGCTGTAGCAGCATAAAATCAAAGATTAAAAAAATCCCCCGACGGGACCTTAGCAGTCAACAGTCGGGGGATAATTTTTGAGTTTTAATTTGCTGTAACGTTGTGTTCAATGGAAATATTGGGAAATCCGTGTGAGATATCGACTGTACCGGGGAGCGGTTTCGGAACGGATACAAGAGCGATATCAAGAGCCTGGGAGATACGTTCGATTTCGATAAATTTGACGTGTTCGATGATCTCCGGATCGACGTCAGCAAGGTCTGCGTGGTTATCCTTCGGGATCAAAACGGTAGTTACTCCGGCTCTGTAAGCTGCCATGGCTTTTTCCTTGAGACCGCCGATCGGCATTACTTTTCCGTGGAGAGAGATTTCTCCGGTCATTGCGATATCACGTTTTACCGGTATTTCCGTAAGAGCTGAGACAAGCGCAACGCACATGGTAACTCCAGCAGAAGGACCGTCTTTCGGAACGGCACCTTCGGGCGCGTGAAGATGGATATCTTTGGTTTTATAAAAATCAGGTGATATCCCGAGTTCAAGGCAGTGAGCACGGACGTAGCTTACCGCAAGTTTTGCGGATTCTTTCATAACGTCTCCGAGAGAACCGGTAAGCTCGATTTTACCCGAACCTTCAAGTATCGACAGCTCGATCTGGAGTATTTCTCCTCCGACGCTAGTCCAGGCAAGCCCGTTAACGAGTCCGATCTCGTCTGTTTTTTCTATAAATTCCGGACGGAATTTTTTCGGTCCCAAGAACGCTTCAAGTTTTTCCGCGGAAACCGAAACACATTTTTCTTCGCCTGATGCAATAGCTTTTGCGACTTTGCGGCATATTGACGCGATGGTACGGTTTGCTTCTCTGACGCCGGCTTCACGGGTATAGAAGTCGGTTACGGAATATATTGCGTCATCCGAGATTTTTATTGTTTTTGCGCTGAGTCCGTGGCGTTTTATCTGTTTCGGGATCAAGAATTTTTTGATAATATGGAATTTTTCCTCGCGGGAATAGCTTGTGAGCTCGATGATCTCCATTCTGTCACGAAGCGGAGCGGGGATGGTATCGGTAGTGTTCGCGGTAGTGATGAACAGAACTTCGCTTAAATCGAACGGTATTTCTATGTAGTGGTCGCAGAAAGCAGAGTTCTGTTCGGGATCGAGAACTTCAAGCATCGCGGAAGAAGGATCGCCTTTGAAATCGTTGCCCATTTTGTCGATTTCATCGAGAAGTATAAGAGGATTTCGGGTGTTTGCAAGTTTTATCGCATTTATGATACGCCCGGGCATTGAACCGATATAAGTTTTACGGTGTCCGCGTATATCGGATTCGTCGTGCATACCGCCGAGAGAAACTCTTGCGTATTTTCTTCCCATGGCGTTGGCGATAGATTTTGCGACCGAGGTTTTACCGACGCCGGGAGGTCCGACGAGACAGAGTATCTGTCCTTTGATATTGGGAGCGAGCTTTCTGACAGCCAGCATTTCAAGAATTCTCTCTTTGACCTTGACGAGTCCGTAGTGGTCGCGGTCAAGCACCTTTTTCGCATTTTTGATATCAAGTTTATCGACGGTACGCTTATTCCAAGGCAGATCGAGACAACAGTCGAGATACCCTCTTATAACGCCGGCTTCGTGGGAGTTATCGGGCATTTTATAGAGTTTTTCAGCCTCTTTTATAAGTTTTTCCTCGGATTTTTTTTCAAGTGAACAAGATTTTATTTTTGCGATATATTCTTCGACCTCATCATGGACGGTCTCACCCTCTCCGAGTTCTTCGGAAATGGCTTTCATCTGTTCGTGAAGGAAGTAATCACGCTGATTTTTGTCCATTTGTTCTTTGACTTTGTCAAAAATATCCTTTTCGAGAGAAAGTATCGAATTTTCTTTTTCGAGAACGGAATTGATAAGTTCGAGGCGTTTGATGATATTGGATTCTTTCAAGATACGCTGTTTATCTTCGACTGTAAAATTGAGATTTCCGGCTACAAGTTCCGTGAGTGCGGTCGGATCGTCGACAGAAATAATGTTGAGAATAAGGTCTTTCGGCATTTTCGGCATAAGGTTGCAGTATTCGTCGACAAGAGATTTGACCGTACGCATAAGAGCGTCGCATAGCGCCGTTTTTTCTATACGCATTTTTTTGACCGGATATTCCTGTATTTTTGCGCAGAGATAAGGCAGGTCGGTTATGTATTCTGATGCTTTCGCACGATAAATACCTTCGACGAGCGCTTTTACGGTATCTCCCGAAGAACGCATTATCTGTTTGACCTCTGCAACGACGCCGACGTCGTATAATTCATTCGGTTCGGGGTTGTTTGTCGAAATATTTTTTTGCGCAACAAGGAATATTTTGTGGGAGCCCTTCATGACCGCGTTCAGAGCAAGAATGGATTTCTTGCGGCCGATGTCGAGATTGAAAACTATTTTCGGGAACATTACGATCCCTCTGAGAGCGATCGCGGGCATAGTTATTATATTGTCATTGTCTGCGGCTTTTAAGATATCGGCAGACTGATCGTTTTTTTCAATACTGTTTTGAGGTTGATTCATTTCCGTTTCATCCTTTCCGGGAAAGATATCGTATCAATATTATACAATATCGGGATAAAAAAAACTATGTATATATTATTAACAAATTTGACAAAAAAACCCTCCGGTAAAATATACGGAGGGAATCTTTGCAAGTAAAAAATCACAAATTAGCGGAATGTTTGCGAGAGGGCAGCGTTCCGGAAGAAATAACAAGTTTGCTCGGAAGCTTGTTGTCATTATAATAGAAGACCGGATCCGATTTTCCCAATACGCAATCGGCAGTGATCGATATTTTTTCGATCTTATAATTCGAAGGAGATTCAAACATAAGATTTGAAAGCAATTCCTCCATAATAGACCTGAGTCCGCGTGCTCCGGTTTTGCGTTCTATTGCTTTTTTTGCGATTTCAACGAGAGCGTCATCCGAAAACTCGAGAGTGATACCGTCTAATTCGAAAAGCTTAGTGTATTGTTTTACAAGTGAGTTTTTCGGTTTTGAAAGGATATTGATAAGCATCTCGATATCGAGAGGGCTGAGAACGCTGATCACGGGTATCCTTCCGACGAGCTCCGGAATGAGTCCGAATTTCACCAAATCGTGAGGTGTAACGCTTTTCAGAAGGGCGTCCATCTCTTTGGAATGCGGATCACGCAGATTCGATCCGAATCCGATCGAAGATTTATCGACACGTTTTTCGATTATTTTATCGATGCCTTCGAAAGCTCCGCCGCATATAAAAAGTATGTTTGAGGTATCGATTTGTATAAATTCCTGTTGAGGGTGCTTACGTCCGCCGGAAGGAGGAACGTTTGCGACCGTACCTTCAAGAATTTTGAGCAGCGCTTGCTGTACGCCTTCGCCGCTGACGTCGCGTGTGATCGAGACGTTTTCCGACTTGCGCGCGATCTTGTCGATCTCGTCGATATAGATGATACCGTGTTCGGCGCGATCGATGTCAAAATCAGCCGCTTGAATAAGACGGAGAAGTATATTTTCGACGTCTTCTCCGACGTAGCCGGCTTCGGTGAGAGTAGTGGCGTCTGCTATTGCGATAGGTACGTCAAGAATGGATGCGAGCGTCTGTGCGAGATACGTTTTGCCGACACCGGTAGGACCGAGGAGCAATACGTTGCTTTTCTGAAGCTGTACGTCGTCGGAAGAGCCGAAATATATACGTTTATAATGGTTATAAACTGCAACTGACAAACTGATTTTCGCGTCGTCCTGTCCGATGACGTATTCGTCGAGCAGTTTTTTTATTTCTTTCGGCTTCGGCACGTGGATCTCGAGAGTTTCTTTAACTGCGTTTGGCTTTTGCGGACGCTTATTTCCGTTGTTGTCGACAATGCTTTGGCAAAGTTCGACGCATTCGTTGCAAATACAAACTCCGGGGCCTGCGATCATTCTGGAAACCTGATCTTGGGTTTTACCGCAGAAAGAACAGACAAGGAGTCTTTCATCATCATTTTTAGACATATCGTCCTCCGTGGTGGAAAATTATCTGTGAGTTATAACGGCATCGATGAGTCCGTAGGACTTAGCTTCGTCAGCCATCATAAAGTTATCTCTTTCGGTATCGAGTTCGATAACCGAAACGGGCTTCTCGGTATTTTTCGCGAGGATCATATTGAGACGGGCTCTCATTTTGAGGAGTCTTTCGGCGTGTATTTTGATATCGCTTGCCTGCCCTTGCATACCTCCGAGAGGCTGATGGATCATAATTTCGCTGTTAGGCAGCGCAAGACGTTTGCCCTTTGCACCGGAGGAGAGAAGGAACGCGGCCATCGACGCCGCCATACCTATACAGATGGTGGAGACGTCAGGTTTGATATATTGCATGGTGTCATAGATAGCCATGCCCGCGGTAACTGATCCGCCGGGGCTGTTGATATAGAGTTGGATATCTTTGTCGGGGTCCTGGTTTTCGAGGTAAAGAAGCTGGGCGGTTACGACGCTTGCCGTGGCGTCGGTTATTTCTTCTCCGAGAATTATGATACGGTCATTAAGAAGGCGGGAGAAAATATCATAAGAACGCTCGCCTCTGTTCGTCTGTTCTACTACCATTGGTACTAAACTCATAAAAAGATGCCTCCAATACATTGTTTTTAAAATAGTTTAGTTGAGTTAAAGAGAAATTATTCAGCTTTTTTGGGTTTATCAGTGGATTTTTTTGTTTTGGTTTCGGACTTAGGAGTTTCATCGGCTTTAGCGGCAGTTTTTGAAGTTTTGGCAGGCGCTTTAGCCGGAGCTTTAGCTGCTTTTGCGGGAGCTTCAGCGGTTTTAGCCGCAGCTTTAGTTGTTTTAGCTGTTTTTGCGGGTGCTTCGGCGGCTTTAGCGGCGGTTTTGGTCGTTTTAGCTGCTTTTACGGGTGCTTCGGCGGATTCGTCAGCCGGTTTTGCTTTAGGTGCGGCTTTTTTCTTGGCGGTTTTGGGCTTTGCCGCGTCTTCCGCGGATTTTTCGGTTATAACGGCGCTGTTTTTGATGAGGTCGATCGCTTTGTTTGCGGCGGCGTCTGCGGAAATATCCTCAATGGGGATAAATTTCTTGACTTCGTCGATATTGATCTTATAAGAGTCGGCGATCTTCTGATACTCGGCGTCGATTTCACTTTGGTCAACGGTAATATTTTCTTTCTTGACGATAGTTTCGAGAGCAAGTCTCATTTTGACCTGATTTACGGCCTGCTCACGGAAAGTTTCTTTGAATGTTTTTTCATCTGAGCCGGTGTATTTGAGATAGTCCTTCATACTGAGTTTCTGAGCGTTGAGACGGCGTTCGAAATCAGAGGCCAATTCGTTGATCTTGTTTTCGAACATAACTTCGGGGATCTCTCCCTTGAGGTTATCGGTGATCGTTTGGACGAGTTTGTTTTCAACGGCGTTTTGAGATTCGGCGTCGAATTTTTCTCTGAGTTTTCTGGAAATATCTTCTTTAAGATCATCGAGAGTGTCGAATTCGCTCACGTCTTTTGCAAATTCGTCGTCGACGACAGGATACTGACGTGTTTTGATCTCGTGGAGTTTTACTTTGAATACGCTGGGTTTGCCTTTCAGATCGTCAACGTGATAATCCTCGGGGAAAGTTACGTTGACTTCGAATTCTTCACCGACGCTGTGTCCGACGATTTGAGTTTCAAAACCGGGGATGAATTGGTTTGAACCGAGGGTAAGGTGATATTTTTCGGCTTTACCGCCTTTGAAGGGAACACCGTCAATAAAGCCCTCGAAATCCATAAGTACCATATCTCCGTCGGCGGCGGGACGGTCGGAAGCGTCGACGACTCTCGCGCCTCTGTTGCGGAGTTTTTCGATCTCTTCATTTATATCGGCGTCGGTTACTTGTTTTACTATTTTGTCAACGGCAATGCCTTTGTAACCGTCGATGTCGCATTCCGGTTTGGTTACGACGACGGCTTTAAACTCGAAGCCCTCTTTGCCGACCGAAACGATCTCTACGCTCGGATGATCCACCGGAGTGATGTTTGCTTCCTGAACGGCGGCGGCGTAAGCTTCGGGATAATAATCGTTTACGGCGTCCTCATAGAAAACGCTTTCACCATAGAGCTTTTCGATATATGACGGGGAGCTTTACCTTTTCTGAATCCCTGTACGTTGATTTTACCGACGTTTTTTCTGTAAGCTTTTGCAATGGCGGCTTCAAACTCGTCGGCGTTTACCGTTACGGTAAGCTCATATTTATTTGTTTCGATTTTGTTTAATGATTTCAGACTCATGTGAAATTCCTCCTATAATGCCATAATATCTCAACCTATTAAGTATATCATAAGAAATATAAAATTTCCATACTATTTTTATTATTTTTGAAAATAAAATAAAGTAAAACCGAAAAATATCCGAAAATTCAGTTTAAAAGACACGAAAAGGGCTGAAATTAAGATAATCAGCCGAGACGAGGGCGAAGTTTATTCCGAAAAAATCGCCTTGCAAAGCAAAACGGCAGCCGTCGGAATGGATGTGGCCGTAGAAACATTTTTTGATTTGGTGTTTTTGAAGTACTTCCATTATTTCTCCGCAGATCGCATCGGTATAAACGGGAGGATAATGCAGGAACGCGATAACTTCTTCCGCGCCGGCTTTTTTCGCTTCACAAATCGACCTGTCGAGGCGCATTGCCTCGCGCGCGGCTATTTTTTTGTCGTGGGGTTCGGAATCCAGAGCGATCCACCCGCGAGTCGCGGCGATCCCGATATTGCCGAAGCAAAGTCCGGAATTATGTATCACGGAAAAAGAGTTAAAATTGTTTTTTTCGAAAAAGGCGTTGATTTTGCTTTTTGTTGACCACCAGTAATCATGGTTTCCTTTAACAAGATATTTTTTTCCGGGAAGCGAATTTATGAAACGGAAGTCTTCCGAAGCCTCTTCAAGCGTCATTCCCCATGATATATCTCCGAGCAATATAACGGAGTCGGATTCGGTTATTTTTTCTTTCCAGGCGCGCTCAAGCCGCAAAACGTAATTTTCCCAACCGTGGAAAACGTCCATTTTTTTATCGGCGGAAAGCGAAAGATGAAGATCACCTATAACGAAAAGCGACATTGGATCGCTCCTTTCGAAAAAGTATAAAACAAAACTAAAAAGGAATAATAAAAACAGTCGGGAGATCCGATAATATAAAATCAGGGGGTATACGAAATATGAAAGAAAATAAGAATAGCTGCGAATGTATAGACGGGATAAGGTGCAAAGTCGAGAACTGCGTCTACAACAAAGAAGGGTGTCAATGCACTGCGTCAGAGATCACGGTAGGACCCGCTCACGCCTGCACGAGTTCCGATACGGTTTGCGCAACGTTCAAGCCGTCGAAGAAATAAGACCCAACCGCTCCGTTCCGCGGAGCTCATACATAAAGTTCGAGTCCGTCTGCTGAAAAAGCGTTTTTGAAATATTCGAATTCAGGAGAGGCGAACTCACCTGATTTTTTGATCTCGATTGCAAAAATATCAAATCTTGGCTGCAGATCGCATCCGTATTTGACGATGTAATCGACGGCGGTTTTTATGATTTTCGCTCTTTTTGATTTACTTACGGATTCGAGAGGGGAGACAATAGAGCCGTTTTTTCGCAGTTTGACTTCGACGAAAGCGATATAGTTTTCGTCGGCTGCGATTATATCGATCTCGCCGTAGCGCGAGTGATAATTGCGGGCGAGGATCTTATAGCCGTTTTTTTCGAGAAAGTCCGCGGCAAAAGTTTCGCCGCTGTAGCCGGTGGCGGTAAAGCTGCTCATACGATCAACCCTTTGAGGAAAGATTTTTCAAAAAAGTTTTTCTGTGTACGTCCGATATACCGTATTTTAATATAGCATTATAATGAGCGGCAGTGGGATAACCTTTGTGCTGATCGAAACCGTACTGCGGATATTTTTCGTGGAGCGAGAGCATAAATCGGTCACGCTCTACCTTGGCGAGTATTGAAGCGGCGGCGATAGAAGCTGAAAGGGAGTCGCCTTTGATTATCGGACGGGAAGGTATCTTGTCGAAATCCGTGGTTTTATTGCCGTCGACGAGTATAATATCGGGCCTTATTCCGAGCCCGAGTACGGCGCGTTTCATTGCAAGAAGAGATGCGTTGAGTATGTTTATTTC
This sequence comes from Oscillospiraceae bacterium, assembly GCA_017828835.1. Classification (GTDB taxonomy): domain Bacteria; phylum Bacillota; class Clostridia; order Oscillospirales; family Ruminococcaceae; genus RGIG8367. The sequence goes on from JAGAEK010000060.1 coordinate 16,041, forward strand.
GTCTATGATCTTTTCGTCGACCGATTCTATACGGTAAGCGAGCGCGGAGGTCTTGATTTTTTCATAAAGCTCGTCCCGCTTTCGGGCGGATAATTTTTTTGAGTCGTTTATACCGTCGATTTGCATATTGGGATCAAGTATGACGGCGGCGGCAAAAACAGGACCCGCAAGAGGACCGCGGCCGGCTTCATCGGTACCGCATACGATCTTTCCGGGGTAATTGTCGGAATCAAAAGTCAAAATACTCATTTTGAACGGTTACCTCCTGAAATTTCAGGTAATTCGAGGGTTATTTTCCCGAGTTTACCTCCTCGAAACTCATCGAGAAGCATGATCGAAGCTCTTTCGAAATCAGGTATTCCTCCGGGCAGGAGCATACCGCGCTTTTTGGCGATCAGATTTATAATACCTTCTTCGTCGAGGCCGGAAGACTCGTTTGAAAATCCGTAACGTTCGGAAAGAAGGAGAGGATATTTTTGCGAAAGAAGCGAGACGAGGCGCATCGCAAGTGCCTGGGTATCTATTATATCGTCTTTGACGGCGCCGGTAAACGCAAGCAGTTCACCTATATTCTTGTCCTCGAATTTGGGCATCAGGACTCCGGGCATATCCAGAAGTGCCATACCGTTTTCAAGGTTTACCCACTGTTTCCCGCGGGTAACGCCGGGACGGTCTTCGACCTTTGTTCTGCGTGAGCCCGCCATACGGTTGATAAACGAAGATTTTCCCGAGTTCGGTATACCGACGGCCATCATTCTCAGAGGTTTGCCGGACATCCCTTTTTCGGCGCGTTTTTTCAGTTCGTCAGCAAGCAGTTCTCTTACTGTGGGAACGACGCGGGAAATACCCTTTCCGCTTTTACAGTCTACGGCAAGAGCTGTTATTCCGATACTTTTTAAAAATGCGAGCCACTTTGCTGTGGCATCAGGGTCCGCAAGATCGCATTTGTTCAGCAAAACGAGCCGCGGCTTTTTACCGATGATATTTCCGAGATCCGGATTGCGGCTGCTTTGAGGGATCCTTGCGTCGCGAATTTCTATAACGATATCGACAAGGTAAAGATTTTCTTGGATTAGGCGCCTTGTTTTCGCCATATGTCCGGGAAACCAGTTTATATTAGTTTTATTATCCATAGGAATCACTCCATTTCTAATCAATTATAGCATAAAAAAGACGAAATTTAGTATAGTTTCGTCTATTTTTAAGTCATTTTTATCAGGGTTAGTTATTGCAACATCAATTTTTAGTTACAGTTTCCAGGTCATATGGTAAATCATAATATCTTAATTTTACGATTGTTTATAACATATTATTAAAGGCATTTATTAAATCTGTCATAAATACTTCTCTAGTTTCTTCATCTAATTCTAATACTGATAAATATGGATTTAAATCTTCAAGTTCTACCAATAATAATTTTCCATCTTGTGTTCTACAAGCATCTACTCTTTGGATACCATTTTTTATTCCATTCCATTTTATAAATTTTTGAGCAAATTCTATATCTTCATTAGTAAAATTATATTTTTCTAATTTCCATCTTTGTTCTTTATTTGGTGCATATAAAGCATATTCTAACTTATCATTAATAAAGTAAAATGATACTTCATATTTAAAATCAATTGCAGGTTGTATTAAAGTAGTTCCATTTGTTAAATCTCTTTCCATTAATTCTTCCTTTGTTAGAAACTCAAGACCAATTGAATCAGCACCATCCTTAGGTTTGATAACATATCTATCTACATTTGGTAGTAAATCAATATTTTCAATTGTATCTATTGTAGGAATAACAGGGTATTTTTCTAATGTCAAATCTAGCAAATATTGTTTTCCTCTCATATCTGCTTTTCCTGTAAACTCATTAAAAATTTTTAAATTATTTGTTTTTACTCTATCTACAAATGAATTATAAATATCTTTAAACCCACTTACTCCTCCTGTATTTCTAAACACAATTAAATCAACATTATTTTCAAAACTTTCCGAATTTTTTGGATTGCATAATACAACATCAAAATAATCTTTTAGTTTTCCAGTTATATAAATATCTTCTTCACAATAATTTCTTCCTTTTGCTTCATAATATAAATCTGTTAAATATAATATTTTTTTCATTTTAATCACCTATATAATTTTATCATAAATCTATTCATTTTTATTTGTTAATATTTGCTTGCAATACTACTATATTATGTTTGATTAAGTCTGTATGACAGGCATTGCCTGACAAAAAATCCGACGAGGCTCTTACAACTGACTTGCTATAAAATCTAAGTTCTAAAGAACTTGATTTTATACGCAATCTGCGCATACTTCATTTCTAAGCCTCATTTTATTCGGCAAGAACTGAAGCATCGCGACCTTTCGGTCGCTATCTTGAACTTGTGATTCATTATAAATATTAATCACTCCCAAAGGAGTGATTAATATTTATGGTGGGACGGACGAGGCTGTCTTGGAATTTTTGCGTTAAACGGGACTACAGTTTTTCTTTTCACAAACTTCGTTTGTTCCAAAGAAAAGACTTTCGCCCTCTGCAAAAATTCCGCTCGAACTAATACAGGTTTTCAACCTGTGGAGTTCTCACCTCGTACACTCCG
>JAGAEK010000061.1 GCA_017828835.1 Oscillospiraceae bacterium
ACATAATTCAATATATATATTCAAGAGAACTTATAATAAAAACGATAAGAATCCGGGGTGAGCGGCGAAAATGTTAAAATTTTAACAAATATTAACCAAAATAAAAACCGAGTTTTATTTTGCCCATTTATCGACAAGTTTGTCAAGCAGATCAAAGGCGGTATCACAAAGGCCTTTTTTCTGAGACTGAACTGATCTTTTCAGAGTACGGGGGAAAGAAGAGCGCGACGAACTGCCCAACTGAGATGTCGGGACGTCGATCCTGTTTATAGCGTTTGTTGTTACCGAATCGATATGGCTCAGGCGGTCTTCGACTTCGAAGAGGGAAATCTTGACCAATGCGCGAAGGTCGTTGATCTCGTCGCGGAAGGAGGTGAGCTCCGCCTTGACGGAATCGGATTTTGAGTGGGCGTCTGAAATGATGGAAGACGCGCGTTTCTCGGCTTCCGAGACGATATTCGCCGCACTTTGGTTTGCCTGCTCGATGGTACGGTTGATTTTCAGCGAGATTTTTTCATAGCTGCGGACCTTGGATTCGTATTCGTCGATTTTCAGTCTCAGCTGCTCGCAAAGTTCGGTTTGGATCGAAAGCTCGTGGCTTTGAGTGTGGTTGATATTGCTTTGGTTTTGGAGCTCGTTTTTGAGATTTTCGAGAGAGGCGTTTGAATCCGAAAGTTTTTTCTCTTCGTCTTCGAGGCGTACGGACAACACGGAAATCTCATTTTTGCATTTACCGAGCTCGAGCTCGAGAGATTTGTTGATCTCTTCGAGACGTGAAATGTTATTTGTCAGGTCGCTTTTTTCCTGTTCATATTTAGAAGACATACTGTCTATGTAAGCAAGCACGTCTTTTTTGTTGAAGCCGCCGAATGCGGAATTTCTGAAAACACCGTTATTTTCTTCTGACATAACAATTTCACCTCCCGATATCTATTATATTTATAATACAACATATTCCGCAAAAAGTACAACATATTTTTTAAAAAAAACAGAAAAAAATAAAAAAATCCGCACGAAATACAAAACGTGCGGATAAAAGTATATAAAATGTCAATAAAATTACTGATTTCCGTCAAGTCCGAAACTGATGGAAAGCGCACGGTCGATACGCCCCATAGAATTTGTGTCGAGCTGCCCCATGCGTTCTTTCAGTCTCGTTTTGTCGATAGTACGGATCTGTTCCAGAAGCACGATCGAATCTTTTGAAAGGCCGCATCCGTTTGAACTGAGCTCTATATGAGTCGGAAGACGGGATTTGTCGTGCTGACTTGTTATTGCCGCAGCGATAACGGTAGGGCTGTATTTGTTTCCGACGTTGTTCTGTACTATAAGTACGGGACGGACTCCGCCCTGTTCCGAACCTACCACGGGGCTCAGATCAGCGTAATATATTTCACCGCGTTTAACGTTCAATTGAATCACACTCCGAGGATATTTTTTGAATGATACTGTTCCGACATAAATATGATTGTCTTAAAAATATCGAGTTATACAAAATTGCGGGTACATACCATAATATTAAACAGACACGAAATTTGACAAAGTATTTTTCAACGAAGTTTTTTTCTGATCCTGCCGATCAGAAATATCAGGGGGATCAGACCGAAGCAAAACGAAAGATGGATCGCGGGTATTACGAGTTCCGATATTTTTTGAAGAGAAAACGAGTCCCGGGCGATAACGAGCGACACGATGAAAGCGGAGAGTGCGCAAAAAGGAGTAAAAGGCGTTCTCGATTTTGTTTCGAAAACGGTTTTATATATTTCCGAAACGACGGTGAACATAGTCGCTAAGAATATAAAATCGGTGAACACCCATATTGCGATGACCGCGGGTTCTATCCTTTCGATGATGTTGAATATCGTAATGTTTTTTACCATGATAAAAAACGGGTTCTGCATCTGAGTCAAAAATTCGGGACCTAAAACTCCGATGGTACAGACCATCAGCAACATAACGATGATACCGAAGAACAGCATACGTTTCACGATCATTTTTTTTAAATTCGGATAAGGGGATTTTTTAACGTATCCGGATAAAAACAGCGGATATATGAACACCGAAACGATGTTGATTATCGGTAGGGAGCCGATGATCACGGGAACAGTGTCTAACGGCGTTACCGGAAGCAGATTTTCGGGATTTATTTTAGAAGCCGAAAAAATAAATACCGAAAAAAGCGTCGTTAATAAGATCAGATAAAAAATTTCTGCCGAGCGGGCGAGAGCTTGGGGTTTACCGAGAGCGGCAAAGAGAGCGATTATTGCGGTTATTGCTGAAAATAAAAATATATCGCCGTTTTTATAGACCGTTGAGAGCAGTCGTTCGGCGCCTACTCTCAAAATAAACCCGGAATAAAGCACCAGCCAGAATGAAAACAGGAGACATAAAAATTTACCGAGAGGTTTACCGCAGCAGCGTATTATTATATCCGCGAACCCCTCGCCGTCTGCACGGTTTTTAAAAAAGCGAAGGATAAACAGAAAAAACACGGTAAGGAATGAGAACGCGGCAACAGGCGAAAGCCAGGAGGCTGAGCCGGCTGATTCAACGGATTGTTTGGGAACAAGGCGTATGAGCTGAGAAAGCAGACCGACGAACATAAGCGTCATTAATTGTTTTGAAGATATTTTATTATTTTCATCCAAAGCGTATCGTTCCTTTCTCGGCCGTTGAGTCGGCTTCCGATATCGTAAGTCCGTTCGATATCGGAAGAAACGGCGACGGTTATTTTAAGCGAGGGGAAAATTTCATTCCATTCTTCCCGTGAAACGTTGAATTTGAGCGGAGCACTCAACTGCAGTTTCTTTTCCAGATTCATAAAATCCGCCGACATATTTTGAGAAGCGTTTACGGCGTTTAAAATATAAGACGCTTCGGTTTGTGAAAGTTCGGTTTTGATAAGTGACAGAAATTCGTGATCGGCTATGTCGATATCGGAAGACAATTCTTCTATATTTGCGCTAAGAGTGATATCGATTTTTATTTCGCTGAGTTTGTCGTCTTTATAAACAGGTGAAATTTTCGTTTTTTTCGGAGTTACTTTCAGTGTTGCGAGTCCGCCGTGGCCGTCGGAAAGCGCGACGTAATCGGTTTCGGCTTTATGCATCAGCAAATTCACGCCTTTTGAGGAGTCTTTGTCCAAAAATCCCGCAAGCCGGTCGTTTTTTATGACTGCATACCCGACGGGAGTCAAAGAAAAATCCGAGTTTTCGCTGTTGAAAGTTTTCTTTTCGTCTGACTTTATTGCAGAGATGACGGCGCACCCGTTATAGGCGAGGGACGAGGCGATCTCTCCGAAAGAAAATACGTAGCCATCCGACATAGTCGGGGCATCTTTTTTTATTGAATTCAGTATGTCGGTAACAGACGAGTTTTTACCGCTTGAACCGAATATTATTTCGTCGGCGCGTTCGCTTTTCAGAATAAAAAGCGATATATCGAGCCTTGTGTCGATATCCCGTTTTATATAATCGATAATTTCCGATAATGAGGATTTTGCGGCGTCGAAGCCGATCAGGATATTTTCCGTGTGTGAGAAGAAGAGATGTTTTTTTTCGGCATAATTCTGAATCGCTTTGACAGCGAGTGCGGAGGTTTTTGCCGAATCGGAGATTATTGCGGGGGTATCGGTGTTCTGGTTTATACCGGAAGAGGCGGTAGCTGTTATCAAACCTTCGTCAAAATCAAATCCGATAGTCTGTATAAGCTCGAGACGGTCGATCTCGATATGATCGAGATAAATATTTCCCGAATTACATCCGGAAAAAGAGAGCAGGATAAAAGCCGAAAGAGTAAACGCAATAAATTTTCTGCGCATATACTTGTTCTCCTTTACGTTTAAAACTGGTTGCGTTCGTTCGGAGTTTTCAGCGCGGGGTCGCGTCTTTTTGACAGCGAAAGCGGAGGACGTATGACGGCTTTGACGATGGATTTCATATTTGAGGAGGAAAACGGAGTCATATAAGCGACTCCGAAACTTTCGATACAGCAGAGCCGGTAGATAAAAAGCGACAATCCGACTGATAGCCCGAACATACCGAAAACGAGAGCTAAAACAGTCAGAATGAATCGCCATGCCCGGAGAGAGGCGGCGATAGCCTGATCGGGGATAGTATATCCGCTGACACCGGCGATCGCGATCACAATGACGATGACAGGGGAGGCGACTTTTGCTTCGACCGCGGACTGACCGACAATAAGAGCGCCGATAATGCTAACGGTCTGGCCGACGGAATTCGGCAGCCGCAGACCTGCTTCCTGAAGCAGCTCGAAAGCCAAAAGCATACCCAAAGCCTCGGCGGCGGTCGAAAACGGTACGAACTGTTTTGATGAAATGATCGAAAGCATAAGTTTCGTAGGTATCATTTCATGATGGAAGGTAGCGACCGCGACGAAAAACCCCGGAAGGAGAAGGGTAATGACGAGAGAGAAGTAGCGCAGCAGCGTTATCGCCGACGCGATTATAAATTTGTTCGAGTTATCCTCGGGCGTTTTAAAAAACTGGGCAAAGGTTGCCGGAGCGAGATACCCGAAAGGCAGACCGTCGACAAAGATACCGATCCGACCCTCTAAAAGATTCGAAGAAAATTTGTCGCAGCGTTCCGTGGTTATAAATTGAGGGAAAGAAGAGAAGGGGAAATCCGCGATACGCTCCTCGAAGCTTTCGGAAGAGAGTGCGCCGTCGATATCGATATTTGAGATTCGGGACTTTATTTTTTCGAGAGTATTGGGATTTGCGATACCGTTTAAATAAACGACGGCAACTTTGGTATTCGACTGCCGTCCTATAGTGAAATTCAAGCTTTTCAGTTCGGCATTTTTGATTTTTCGCCGTACGAGCGCAAGATTGATATTCAAAGACTCGACGAATCCGTCTTTTGCGCCTTTGACTATTTTTCTTCCGAAGGTTTTTCAACGTTACGGACGGCGGCGGATTTTATATCGAACGCAAGCAAAGTTTTCGTCGATCCGAATAAAACGCCGCAAAAACCGTTGAGGATATTTTCGGCGGCGGAGTCGAGGGAGAAGGTTTTATTGAACGGGAGCCGGTAAACTCCGCCTTCTTCGGCTTTTTTCAATGCCAAAGAAGGGGTGAGTCCGAAAAACGATTTTTTGTTCGACAGCGGTGCGATTATTTCTTTTGCTACTGCGGACGGATCCACAAGACCGTCGAAAAAGAAAATGTATACGGGCAATCGTTTGTCGTTGCCGGCGTAAATTTTGGACGTTTTGAAATCGGAACAACCGGAGAAAATATTTTTGACGTTATCAACGCAAAGATCGCCGGGGTATAACGGAGAGTTCGGTGGATGAGGGACCGAATCGTTTTTTAAAAAATTCAATTTTTTGAAAAAATCAATGATTTTACTCAAAATAGTCTCCTTTTTGATTTGATTGAATAGTTTTTTTCGCTGAATAAGAGTATTATTTGCATAAAAGTAAAAAATATTTCAAAAAACTCTTTAAAAAAACAATAAAATATAGTATAATGCAAGGGTTCACATGAACCGCAAGGATATCTTCAAGGAGGATTCGCAAAGTGAAATACTATTTAGAAGAAAAAAATAAAGTATACGAAGAATTAAGATCGTGTGAAAACGGAATTACAGCTGAGGAAGCGTTGAAAAGGATCGGGGAAGACGGAAAGAACAAGTTAGCTGAAGGGAAAAAAGTCAGTTTGTTTGCAAGGTTTATGAGTCAGCTGGCAAACCCGATGATAATAATCCTTATAGTTGCGGCTGTTATATCATTGATAACGTCGATATATGCGAATGAGTCGTTCGCGGACGTTTTTATAATACTTTTTGTCGTGATCCTGAATGCGATACTCGGAGTTTTGCAGGAGAGCAAGGCTGAAAAAGCGATAGAAGCTCTAAAGGAAATGACGGCGGCTACCTGCAAAGTGATCAGAAACGGGGAGCTTCTTCATATAAAGACGGAAGATCTTGCGGTCGGAGACGTAGTACTTCTGGAAGCGGGAGATTCTGTGCCGGCGGACGTCAGGATAATCGAAAGCGTTGGGTTGAAATGCGATGAAGCGGCGCTTACAGGAGAGTCGTTCCCGGTTGAAAAAACGAGCGACGCTCTGGTCGAAAGCGACGGAAGAGACGTTCCGCTCGGCGACAGAAAAAATATGGCTTATATGGGAAGCGTCGTAGTCTACGGCCGCGGAAAAGCGATGGTTACCGCGACCGGAATGAATACCGAGATGGGCAAGATCGCCGACGCTATTACCAAAGCCGAAGACGGAGAAACTCCGCTTCAAATAAAACTTGCTCAGTTAAGTAAGATCCTGACGTATCTCGTACTCGGGATATGCGTGTTTATATTTGCGTTCAGTATCATAAAAGCCGGAGATTTTTCGGGAGCGGTGATACTCGATACTTTTATGCTTGCCGTAAGTCTTGCGGTCGCGGCGATACCTGAGGGACTTGCCGCGGTCGTTACGATAGCGCTTTCGATAGGCGTTACGAAGATGTCGAAGAGAAACGCTATAATAAGGAAGCTGACCGCGGTCGAAACTTTGGGCTGCACGCAGATAATATGCTCAGACAAGACCGGTACTCTTACTCAGAACAAGATGACGGTAGTTGAGAGTTACGGAGAAGATGAAAAGCTGTTAGCGACGGCTATGTCGGTATGCAACGATTCGAGCTATGATTCCGCGGGCAATCTCAGCGGTGATCCGACTGAAACGGCGCTCGTCGTATTTGCGGAAAATATGGGGATCATAAAGAAAGATATCGAGCTCAGAACTCCGAGAGTGGGTGAGGTACCGTTCGATTCGATCAGAAAAATGATGTCGACGGTGCATTTCGATCAGGGGAAATACGTTCAATATACAAAAGGTGCGCCCGAAGAACTTTTGAAATACTGTACCCATATAATAAAAGACGGCAGAACGGTCGAAATTACGGAAGAAGACAGAAAAGAAATACTCGAAGCCAATAAGGCGATGGCAAGCAAAGCGTTGAGAGCACTCGGCGCGGCTGTTAAGATTTACGATGCGGAGCCGTCCGAATATTCCGAACAATTTCTTGAAACGGGCATGACGTTTGTCGGGATTGTCGGGATGATAGATCCCGTAAGACCGGAAGTTATCGCCGCGGTGAAAGAATGCAACGAAGCGGGTATACGCGCCGTTATGATAACCGGCGACCACAGAGATACCGCGGTCGCGATCGCAAAACAGCTCGGTATACTTGAAGATGAATCTCAGGCTATAACGGGCGTGGATATCGACGCGATGACCGATGAGGAAATGTATGAGAACGTGGTCAGATATTCCGTTTATGCAAGGGTACAGCCGGAACACAAAGTTAGGATAGTCGAGGCTTGGAGAAAGCGCGGGATGATAACCGCGATGACCGGAGACGGAGTCAACGACGCGCCTGCGATAAAAAGTGCGGATATCGGAGTGGGTATGGGAATTACCGGTACCGACGTAACGAAGAACGTAGCCGATATGGTTTTGGCGGACGACAATTTTGCGACGATAGTCTCTGCAGTTGAAGAGGGCAGAAGGATCTACGACAATATCAGAAAAGCGATACAGTTTTTGCTTTCGTCGAATCTGAGCGAGGTCGTCAGCATATTTGCGGCGACGGTCATGGGATTTACGATTTTGAATCCGGTCCATATTTTGTGGATAAACCTTATAACCGACTGTCTGCCGGCGCTTGCGCTCAGTATGGAAAAGGGTGAACCTGATCTTATGAAAAGGAAACCGAGGGAATCGAAGAGCGGTATTTTCTCCGAGGGCGTCGGTGCGGACGTAGCGTATCAGGGGTTACTGATAACCGTAGTTACCTTGGCGGCGTATTTCATAGGACATTTTATGGAGAGCGGAAGATGGGAGATAACGAACAGCTCCGACGGAATGACGATGGCGTTTTTGACGATGTCGATGGCGGAGATATTCCATTCCTGCAATATGCGCTCACAGCGCGGTTCGATATTTAAGCTGCACAGTCACAATATGTATCTTTTGGGAGCGATGATTTTGTCGCTCGTGCTTACGAGCGCGGTGATATATATACCTGTGCTGTCGTCGATGTTTGAATTTGAGAGTATATCGTTTAAAGAGTATATAGTGGCGCTTGCGCTTGCGTTCAGTGTTCTTCCGATAGTCGAGATCGTAAAGCTGATACAGAGAGCGTGCAGGAAGAAATAGAAAAAATCAGAAAAAAACAAATATCCACCTATAAGGGTGGATATTTATTTTTACTGAACAAAAAGATGAAATTGCAGTAAAAAATACAAAATGCAAGCGTTGCTTGACAAAATTCAAAGAATATTTTATTGCTTACAAAAATAAATAGTGCTAAAATTAACTATAATTTTTATAAGGAAGTGGACAAATGATATCTGACAGCATCAGAAACTACCGAAAGGCAAACAATATGTCTCAAGATGAATTAGCCGAGAAACTTAACGTTTCAAGACAGAGCATCAGTCTTTGGGAAACAGGTCAGACTCAACCTACGATTGAAAATATTATTGCGCTTTCAAAAATTTTTCATGTTTCGACGGATGAACTTTTGGGAGATGGTAAAGAAACGGCGACGGCGGAAAAACCCTTACCGGAAAAAGGCAAAAACCGCAAATTGGGATTGTTTCTGGGAATTGCGGCGGCCGTGATCATAGGTATATTGTTATACGTTTGTTTCTTCGGGAATAAACAGACGGACAGCGGCGGTGCGTCGTCCTCGTTAAGCGAGCCGTCGAGAACGTCGAAAGAAGACTTGTCTGTAGTGGAGTACTCTCAGCCGGAGGAATCCTCAGAGTTGGAAGAGTCCTCAAAGCCGGAAGAATCCTCACAGCCGGAGGAATCTTCAGAGTTGGAAGAGTCCTCAGAGCCGGAGGAATCCTCACAGCAGGAAGAGTCCTCCAAGCAAGAAGAGTCCTCCAAGCAAGAAGAGTCCTCCAAACAGGAAGAATCATCCAAACCAAAAGAAGAGTCATCTAAACCAAAAGAAGAGTCATCTAAACCAAAAGAAGAGTCATCTAAACCCAAAGAAGAATCTTCTAAACCTAAAGAAGAGTCCTCTAAACCGAAAGAAGAGTCCTCTAAACCAAAAGAAGAATCTTCTAAACCGAAAGAGGAGTCATCCAAACCCAAGGAAGAGCCGTTTGATTTGTTTGAATATTGCAAAAATTTTGCGATCGAAATCGGGAGAATAAACGGAGACTATACTATATATCAGCAGCCTTCAAAGCTTTACGGCGGATATGACGGCGAATATTTTTCTATTTCCTATTGGGGTGACAGCGACATGGTCGAGTTTTGTCTGCACTGTCCGTTGAGTGATACTCAAAGCATCAATTTTTATCTTCGTATGCGCGGCGGATACAACGGGAAATACGAATATTTGTCATCGCGTTATTACAGAAGCGACGGACAGAGTATCAGAAGTGCGAGCGGCTACATAAATCCGGCTGTTTTTTCGGAGAATTATCCTTTGAGCTGCGACAGTTACGTCGGAAGCGGCGGAGTTGAAAAGCAAAACGATTTTATGGAGGAAAGCAGGATCGGTATTTGCGACCTGATAAAATGTCTGAAAGAATTCACTAAAGTTGAAAATATGGAATGCGATTTCAGCGCGTTCGGATTCGTGAACTTCTGATTTTACGGATACCTGCTCTGAAAATACTTTCAAAACAAAATTCAGCATAATAAAAAAGCCTTGTTCTACAAGGCTTTTTTATGTTTCACCTATTTTATAACTTTCAGTGCGGAAGCTCCGATATCTTTTCTGAAATGCATATTTTCGAAAGATATACCGGAGAGCTTTGCATAGGAGCTGTTCAGGGCGGATCTGAGGTCGGGCGCAGTACAGCAAACGCCGAGCACGCGTCCGCCGGAGGTCAAGAAGTTGCCGCTGTCAAATTTTGTTCCGGCGTGGAATATTTCGGCGCCGTCGATCTGACCGTTATCGTCGAGACCGTTGATCCTGAACCCGGTCTGATACTTTCCGGGGTAGCCGCCGCTCGCAGCGATAACGCAGGCGCAAGCTTCGGAGCGCCATTTTATTTCGGTGTCCGCGAGAGTACCGTTAGTAGTTGAGATCATGATTTCGAGCAGATCAGAGTCGAGGAGAGGGAGTATCGCCTGGGTCTCGGGGTCTCCGAATCTGCAGTTATATTCGATAACTTTCGGGCCCTTCGGGGTGATCATGAGTCCGAAATAGAGGCATCCGGTAAAAGGACATCCTTCCGCCTGCATTGCGTTGACGGTTGGGAGAAAGATCTTCTCCATACATTCTTTCTGAACTTCCTCGGTGAAATAAGGATTTGGAGCGATAACGCCCATACCGCCGGTGTTGAGACCTTTATCTCCGTCGAGCGCACGCTTGTGGTCCATGGACGAGATCATCGGTTTTACGCATTTGCCGTCGCAGAAAGAAAGCGCGGATACCTCGGGACCCGTCAAAAATTCCTCGACGACGATATTATTGCCGCTTGCGCCGAATATTTTATCGACCATGATCGAAGCTATTGCGGCTTTTGCTTCATCAAGATTTTGGGCGATGATGACGCCCTTGCCGAGAGCGAGTCCGTCGGCCTTGATAACAGCCGGGAAAGAACCTTTTTCTATGTAGCGGAGAGCTTCTTCGGGATCGGAGAATACGGCGTAATCGGCGGTGGGGATACCGTATTTTTTCATAAGATTTTTGGAAAATACTTTGCTGCCTTCGATACGTGCGGCGGCTTTACCGGGACCGAAACAGGGAATACCGTTTTTGCGAAATTCGTCAGCCATACCGAGAACGAGAGGATCGTCGGGAGTGATTACGGCAAAATCGATTTTTTCTTTAACAGCGAATTCGACCATCGATGTTATATCGGTAGCTTTGATCGGTACGCAGACGGCGTCTTTTGAGATACCGCCGTTGCCGGGAGCACAGTATATCGCGGTCGCTTTTTTGCTTTGTTTAAGTTTTCGGATTATGGCGTGTTCTCTTCCGCCGCCTCCGACGACGAGTATTTTCATAAAATCTACCATCCTTTTGAATAAGATCAGTGTTTGAAGTGGCGCATACCTGTGAATACCATAGCGATACCGGCCTTGTTGCAGGCGGCGATGCTTTCTTCGTCACGAACGGATCCGCCGGGCTGTATTATCGCGGTTATACCGTTTTTGGCGGCGCATTCAACGCAATCGGCAAACGGGAAAAACGCGTCTGAGCCCATTACGGAACCTTTTACTCTGTCGCCAGCGTATTTTACGGCAAGCTCGAGAGCTGTGATACGGTTCGTTTGTCCGGGACCTATACCGACGGTCATATTATCTTTTGCGAGAGCGATACCGTTGGATTTTACGTGTTTGACGACTCTCCAGACGAATTTGAGCTGTTCCATTTCTTCGGGAGTCGGAGCGCGGTCGGTAACTACCTTCAGATCACCGTCAAACAGTTTTGTATCGAGTTGTTGAACGAGTAAACCGCCGGCGACCTTTTTCATATCGAGAAGCTCGGGAGAATTCGGTTTTGCAGGTGCGGCAAGCTTCAGAAGGCGTATATTTTTCTTTTGAGTAAGGATATCGAGAGCCTCGGGAGTGAAGTCGGGAGCGATGATGATCTCGAGGAATATTTTCGCGAGTTCGGAAGCGGTTTCTTTATCGACGGGACGGTTGAGAGCGGTGATACCGCCGAATATGGAAACGGGGTCGGAATCGTAAGCTTTTTTATAGGCTTCGTATATCGTGGAGCCGATACCGACTCCGCAGGGGTTCGCGTGTTTCACTGCTACGGCGCAGGGAACGGCATCGCCGAATTCTTTAAGTACGTCGAGAGCGCCGTTTGCGTCGTTGATGTTGTTATACGAGAGTTCTTTTCCGTGCAGTTGTACGCAGGCGGCAAGGGTGTTGTCGAAGTTTCCGACTTCACGGTAAAACGCGGCGGACTGATGAGGATTTTCGCCGTATCTCATCGACTGGACCTTTTCATAAGTGAAGGAAAGTTTTTCGGGGAAGATGTCCGCGCCGGAAACTTTTCTGAGGTATGCCGCGATAAGAGAGTCGTAAGCCGCAGTACTTTCGAAGACTTTGAGTGCGAGTTTGAATTTGAATTCTTTCGACACTTCGCCGGTTTTGAGCTGGTCGATAACGGCGTCATAGTCGGCGGGATCGACGATAACGGCGACGTCCTGCCAGTTTTTCGCGGCGGCTCTTATCATAGTCGGACCGCCGATATCGATATTTTCAATGGCGTCCTCTAAAGTTACGTCGGGTTTCAGTATCGTTTGTTTGAAAGGATATAAATTTATGGCGACGACGTCGATCGGAGTTACGTTGAGCTTTTCGAGTTGAGCCATGTGTTCGGGGTTGGAACGCATCGCGAGTATTCCGGCGTGTACCATCGGATGGAGAGTTTTGACTCTTCCGTCGAGGCATTCGGGAAATCCGGTAACGTCGGAGATAGAGGTCACGGGTATACCCGCTTTCGAGAGGGTGTTGAAGGTACCGCCGGTCGAGACTACTTCAAACCCGAGGTCAACAAGTTTTTTTGCGAATTCGACGACGCCTGTTTTGTCGGATACGCTGATCAAAGCACGTTTTTTCATAAAGACAACTCCTTGTTTTTTAATATTTCTTTTGCTGCGATAACTGTCGCTTTAGGCAGGATGATCCATTCGGCTTGCTGCATAACTCTTTTCTGCAGCGTTTCGGGTGTATCTCCGTCGACGACGTCAACGGCTTTTTGAAGGATGATCTCTCCGCCGTCGGTTATTTCGTTGACGTAAAAAACCGTCGCACCGGTAACTTTAACGCCGTATTTAAGAGCGGCTTCGTGGACTTTAAGACCGTAGAAGCCGTCTCCGCAGAAAGAGGGGATAAGCGACGGATGTACGTTTATTATGCGGCGGGGATATTTTTCAAGCACTTCGTGTCCGAGGATACGGAGAAAACCTGCGAGGATGACAAGCTCGACGCCGTATTTTTCGAGGACGCGAAGTATCGCTCTGTCAAATTCTTCGGAAGAATCAAAGAGTTTACGATCGACGACCTCTGACGGTATTCCGGCGGAAGCTGCGCGTTCAAGAGCGTATACGCCTTGCTTTGACGAGATAACGCAGACTATCTCGACGCCGTCAAGGTTATTTGATTTTTCGGCGTCAATAAGCGCCTGAAGGTTGGTGCCGCCTCCGGATACCAGTACGGCGGTACGGACTTTTTTGTCGTTCATAGTCAGTACTCCTTATCGAATTTCGACGCCTTTTTCGCCGTCCGCGACGTAACCGATGACGGAAGCTTTTTCTCCGAGCGAGCGGAGTATACCGACAGCTTCGTCGGCTTGAGAGGACGGGACGACAACGCACATTCCGTAGCCCATGTTGAAGGTGTTGAACATATCGCGTTCGGGGACGTCGCCTTTGGCTTTTATGAGCGAGAATATGGGCGGTATGTCGAGCGAATCACGGTCGATGACGATTTTTTTGCCTTCGGGAAGGGAACGGGGGATATTTTCATAAAATCCGCCGCCGGTTATATGCGACACTGATTTTATATCGACCTTTTCGGCAAGCGCAAGGATCGATTTAACGTAGATCTTGGTCGGGGTCAGGAGAGTTTCCCAGAGAGGGGCTCCGAGGAGGTCTGAGTATGCATTCATTATTTCGGAAGTTACCGGGAAAATTTTGCGTACCAGCGAAAAACCGTTCGAGTGTACGCCGGAAGAAGCGATTCCGATAACGACGTCGCCCGCGGCGGTTTCACTGTTGTCGAAAATTTTGCTTTTGTCAACGATACCGACGCAAAATCCCGCGAGATCGTATTCCCCGTCGGGATAGAAATTCGGCATCTCCGCGGTTTCGCCGCCGATCAAAGCGCACCCCGCCTGAACGCAGCCTTCGGCGACGCCCGAGACGAGTTCTGCGACCTGTTCCGGATAATTTTTGCCGACGGCGAGATAATCCAGGAAAAAGATCGGTTTTGCGCCACAGCAAACGACGTCGTTTGCGCACATCGCGACGCAGTCTATACCGACGGTGTCGTTTTTGCCGGAGAAGAACGCAAGTTTGAGTTTTGTGCCGACGCCGTCCGTGCCGGATACGAGAACGGGCTCTTTCATTCCGGAAATATCAGGAGCAAAAAGTCCGCCGAAGCCGCCGATATCCGAAACGACGCCCGGAGTTATGGTCCTGGCAACGTGTTTTTTCATCAATTCGACAGCTTTATAACCGGCGGTAACGTCGACGCCGGCGGCTTTATAGCTTTCGCTGAAACTTTTTTCCATAGAGCAGTACTCCTTCTGTATGTAAATTATTTGATCTGTTCGCTTATTTTGCAGTCGAATCTGTTTTTTGAGCTGTCGACGGGCGGCTCAACGGGATAATTACCGGTGAAGCAGGCGTCGCAGAATCCGCAGGAATGGGTTTTTGCGATTTGTCTGACGCCTTCAACGCTGAGATATCCGAGAGAATCGACTCCGATATACTTTGCGATCTCGTCTATCGACATACGGCAGGCGATAAGCTTGTCCTTCCCGTCGATATCAGTACCGTAAAAGCACGGATTGATGAAAGGAGGGGAAGAAAGCCGCATGTGCACTTCGGTAGCGCCGGCTTCGCGGAGAAGATGGACGATCCTGCTGCTCGTAGTACCGCGGACGATCGAGTCGTCGATAAGAATGACTCGTTTTCCGGCGACGGTCGACTTGATTACGTTGAGCTTTATTCTGACCGAGTTTTCACGAATATTCTGCGCAGGCTGTATAAACGTCCTGCCTATATATCTGTTTTTTATAAATCCCAATCCGTAAGGGATATTTGACGCTTCCGCATACCCCAGAGCAGCGTCCAACCCGGAATCCGGAACACCGATAACAACGTCGGCGTCAACGGGATGTTCTTTGGCGAGTATCGTACCTGCACGTTTTCTTGCCTCGTGTACGCATTCGCCTTCAATGACGGAATCCGGACGCGCGAAATATACGAATTCAAAAACGCAGAGAGTTTCTTTTTCTCCGCAGTGGTCGCGAATGCTCCTCATACCGTTTTCGTCAGCGATA
>JAGAEK010000062.1 GCA_017828835.1 Oscillospiraceae bacterium
CCGCCGGAAAAGCCGTAAATATTGCAAAACTCCTTAACAATTTCAATACCGAACCTAATCTGGTCTCTTTTATCGGAGAAAACAATCTCGACAGATACCTCTCTCTTTTTCACTCCTCTGCTCCGAACCTTAAATGCGATTTTATACCGGTCTCCGGCTCCGTTCGGGAAAATTTACATATAATACTTCCCGCCAAAGATCTGGTGACTTTAAGACAACGCGGTTTTTCCGTATCACAGCACGATATCGCTCTGCTTAAGGAAAAGATCTTGAATAAGATCTCCGACCGTACTATCGTTATAATTTCCGGCAGATTTCCCGAAAACTTCTCGTCATCTGATTTCAGACACCTTTGCGACGATATCGGTTCACGCGGCGGAATGCTTGCGCTCGACTCGAATTCCGTCACAAAAGACGATATATTATACGCAAAGCCCTTCGTTATAAAACCGAATCTGGATGAGCTGCGCGACTTCACCGGATTGGCTCTCGACGACGAAAAATCGATCAAAAACTCTCTCGCTGAGCTTTTCGGTGCAGGGGTCAAAAATATCCTTCTTTCAAGAGGTCCCGACGGTATAGTCTATTACGGTGAACGCGGAACTATTTGGGCCCGTCCTCCGAAAATCAACGTTATGTCGACGGTTGGCGCCGGAGACAGCTCGCTTTCCGGTTTTATCCTCAGTTATATCAACGGCGACGATATCGAAAAAACCCTGAGATCCGCGGTCGCTTTCGGCTCCGCCGCCGCAATGCTCCCCGGTACTCAATCCCCGAAAGCATCCGATATCGCGAATATTTTTTCCGAAATTTCCGTTATCGATTATTGATCTTTCCAATGCAAAAAATTTTCACGATTCGGAGGAAGTAAATATGAAAAAGATTATAAAAACACTGCAAACTCTGTTTTTGTCAGCCGTTATGCTGACGATCGGCGCCTGCGGCGTCGTACATAACGTTTCCGCTCCGTCCGAAAACGGCAGCGACGTTTCGGATATCCCCCCGGATACTTCTCTAAACTCTGCTCCGGACGCCGACGAATATGTCAATACCACAAAATACCGTCCGTCTTACACCGTCGGTATAGACGACCTCGGACGCACGCTTACGGTCGTAAGCTCGGAAAATACCGAACGTAAGGACCGGCAGGTCGGTATTTTTTATTTTCTCTGGATCGGTTTCCACGGCACCGCGCTTTATGATAATTCAGAGATCGTCTCCCGCGACCCCACCGCGCTCAGATCCGAATCCGACTGGATAAACGCGGGCGGCGGCGCTGTCAACGCTTTCCATTTCTGGGGCAAGCCGATGTTCGGTTATTATCCGTCAAACGAAAAATGGGTCATGCGCAAACACGTTCAAATGCTTACTGACGCCGGCGTCGATTTTCTCTGCTTCGACGTTACTAACGCCTTTACCTACACAAACAACGCGCTCGATCTTATGAGTGTACTGAAAGAATATCAGGATCAGGGCTGGGACGTGCCGAAGGTATGCTTCTATACGAACTCCGCTTCCGGCCGTACGATCAATACCGTTTATAAAGAAATATATAAAGCGAATCCGCAGTATGAAAGCATCTGGTATTATTGGGACGGCAAGCCGATGATAGTCGGAGATCCGAACGACCCCGAGCTTGACGCGGACGCCAAGGATTTTTTCCGTATAAAACACAGCGTATGGCCTAACGACAGACGTTACGACGACGGTTTTCCCTGGATGGAATTCGACCGTCTCCTGACTTCTCAGGCGGTCTACGGACTTAACGACCGCAAGGAGGTCGTCAACGTTTCCGTCGCTCAGCACAACGACACCTGTACCTTAAGCTATACCGCATGGTACGGCGCAAACGACCGTACGCGCAGCTGGCACGACGGCAGTAACGACACGTCAAAAAACGCTTATCTCTACGGCTATAACTTCGACGAGCAATTCCGCTGGGCGATCGCTCAGGACCCAGAAATGATTTTCATAACCGGCTGGAACGAATGGATCGCACAAAGACAGCCTGTCCTCGAAAACAGCCGTCCGATCAGATTCGTCGACAACGCCGACGCCAACTGCAGCCGCGACATCGAACCTATGGACGGCGGCTACGGAGACAACTACTATATGCAGATGATCTCGCTGATCCGTCAGTATAAAGGCGTGGCGGGCAGCAGTGGGCGCGATCGCAGAACGATCGACATTGACGGAGGCTTTTCGCAATGGAACGGCGTAACGGCTTATTACAAGGATTACTCAAATGACACGGTCAAGCGCAGCAACGCGCTCTTCGAACGTAAAATCGACAAGACGAACCGCAACGATATCGTCGAGATGAAAGTCTGTGACGACGCCGAAAACGTTTACTTTTTCGTCAAGACCGCTTCCGCTGTAACCTCTCCCGACGAAAACGATTTCGCTCTGTCCGGCTGGATGACGCTTTATATCTCAACCGATCTGAACGCCGGCTGGAAGGGATATAACTACGTCGTAAACTACAGCGCTCCCGCAAACGGCGTTACTTCAGTCGGACGGCTTTCCGATTCCGACGTTTACAGCGTATCCGAATGCGGCAGCGCGCGTATCCGCGTTTTTGACGACCTCATGATGCTGAGCGTCCCGAAATCAGTTCTCGGGCTCGGCGACAGTGAGGAGTTTGCTTTCAAATGGGCGGACAACAACGTTGTCGGAGACGTTTTCAGCTTCTATAAAAACGGCGACGCCGCCCCGATCGGCCGTGCACTTTACCGCTACGGCGACTGAATTTGCGCATCCTTATTTTTCGGCGAAGGGTACCGTCTTGCTCTTCGCCGTTTTTTCTTGACTTTTTTAAAGCAATATTTTATAATATCTTACACAACAACAGAGTAGGAATATCAGCGTTAAGTGACTTTAGAACGGGGAGTTGTCTTGAGTACGAAGCGTAAGCGCGGTTGATATTCCGCATCCCGCTTAATATGGTTTTGACGACACGGATATTCCGTATTCCTTTCTGCCATATCGGGGTCTTGGAAAGGGGTTTTTTTTTGAGCAAAAATATTTCTGCAAAAAAGCTTTGTATCTCCGCAATGCTTTTGGCGCTTAGCGTCATTATCGGTATCATTTGTAAAAATCTTTTTACCTGGGGCATATATTATCGCGTAACGTTTGAAAACTTTCCGATAATACTCGCCGGATTTTGCTTCGGTCCTTTCTACGGTGCCGCTGTCGCCGTCGGAGCCGACGTCATCAGCTGCCTTTGTTCCTCAAATCCCGTGATCAATCCGATCATTACTTTAGGTGCCGCCGCTGTCGGTTTTGTCTCGGGTATCGTCGGAGCAGTTTCGCGTAAGCTCGCTCCTAACCTTAAAAATACCACAACGCTTGCCTTATCCGTTGCTTTTGCGCATTTGATCGGACAGGTGATTATCAAATCTATCGGTAAGATCGTTATGTTCGGTATGCCGCTCGCAGGCGTTTTGGTAGGACTCGGGATCTCTTGCGTCGTCGGTATCATCGAATTTTTCCTGATCCGTACGATACTTAAAATTCCCGAAATCGCAAAATTTTTGAAGTAAAACTTACTTTTAAAGGAGAGCTTATTTTGGAAAAGAACGGTTTTTTGAGTTTTTGCAAAGAATTATCCGCTTCTGAAAATATGTCCGCATATTTTTCGGATCTTTTGTTTTCTGCCGAAAACTCCGATTTTTCAAAAGTATTCTTTGAAAGTTTTCCGAAATTGAAGTCTCTTTTATACAGTGACGCGCAAAAATTTCTCGATGAACTGAGCACGTTTTCAAAATCGGGCGGAAAAAGTATCAACGTTATGATGGCTCTTGCTTTCTTCTGCTCCGCTTTTGAACTTCGTGATTTTTACATGGAAAAAAATATTCCCGAAAAAGTATATCTCGACACGCTGGGCGAACTTCCGAGAACCGTCGACGTTTATTTTGAGCGCCACGGAGAGTACGGGCTTGACGAAGCCCAGATCCATTGGCTTCCCCTGCACGTTACCGGTAAGCTGTTCCGCCTCGGAAGACTCCAGTTTGAAATGATGAAATTCGGAATGGATCTCGATTTTCTGAAAAAAGACGCAAACGTCGTTATGACGCATATACCGTCCGATTCAAAGCTCCTGCACGAAGAATGCCTCAAATCATACGCCGATGCAAAAGATTTTTTCCCGAAATATATC
>JAGAEK010000063.1 GCA_017828835.1 Oscillospiraceae bacterium
GATACTCGCAAACGAACTGCCGTTAAAAATCACTTTCTTTCCTTCCCGCAAACTGCGCCGCATTCTGATCGACCATAACGCTCTCCCAAAGCCTATCGAAAAGATGAACGCAGAAAACAGCCCCAAACGAAAAGAAGTATTTTCCAAAGTCTTCGACGCAGGCAGGATCAAATACTATTTCTTTTTCTCCGGCATATTCGCGCTTTACGGCCTAATGAATATTTATCGCGTTTGGTATCTGCTGTTTTCCGCTCTGATGCTTGTTTTGGCTCTGCTCTGCCTCGTGTCGTATTTATTGCAAAAGAAAAAGCGATGATAAATAAAAACGGACTTCGAAAAAGAAGTCCGTTTTGGGTGGTCTGGGTAAGAAGATTTGAACTTCCGGCCTCTTGAACCCCATTCAAGCGCGCTACCAAACTGCGCCATACCCAGATAACGGTATATATTTTATCTCGTAATTATCGTTTTGTCAAATATTTTTAGTATAAATCTGATTATCTATGACCCTTATTTCAGACGGACTGACAAAAAGAAAAGCGAGGGAAAATATTATTCCCCTCGCCTGTTTTTTTGTGTTCTTTTTCGACTCTATTTGATATCGAATCCTCTCTTCTGGAGCGCCATGACCTGCAAATTGACCTGTTCCAAAAACTCTTTGTTGGTTTTGGTCTTTACGATCATGTTCAACAGATTTTCCGTTGCGTCGGCGCTGTCTCCCTGTCCAAGCAGTTTGCGCATCGCCCATACGCCCTGTAATTCGTTTTGATCGAGCAAAAGTTCTTCCATTCGAGTGCTACTCTTATACAGATCGATAGCCGGGAATATTCTCTTTTCGCTCAATCTTCTGTCGAGATGGATCTCCATGTTGCCGGTGCCTTTGAATTCTTCGTAAATAACGTCGTCCATACGACTGCCTGTGTCGACAAGCGCAGTGGCGATGATCGTCAAGCTACCGCCGAATTCAATGTTACGCGCGGCGCCGAAAAACCGTTTGGGGCTGTGCAGTGCGCCGGGATCAATACCGCCGGAAAGCGTTCTGCCCGTAGGTGCGATGGTAAGGTTGTACGCTCTGGCAAGTCTGGTCAAGCTATCCATGAGGATGACGACGTCTTCGCCCAGTTCCACCAATCTCTTGGCGCGTTCCAAGACCATCTCCGCCGCCTTGGTATGATGCTCCGGCATTTCGTCGAAGGTGGAAAAAACAACTTCTCCATTGATACAACGTTTCATATCCGTTACTTCTTCCGGACGTTCGTCGATCAAAAGAACAATAAGGTGCACTTCCGGATAGTTGGTCGAGATACTGCGCGCAACCTTTTTCAAGAAGGTCGTTTTACCTGCTTTCGGGGGAGAAACGATCATGGCTCTCTGTCCTTTACCGATAGGAGCAATCATATCAATACAACGGATGGCAAAGTCGTTCATCGCGTTGGGTATTTCCAAACGGAAACGTTCGTTGGGATAGATCGGCGTCAGGCTGTCGAAATTCTTACGTCTCATAACGCTGTCCGCAGAACGATTGTTCACGGAGAGCACGTTGCAAACTCTGGGACGGTTTTCACTGCTCTTTTGCGCTTCCGCTTTGACCCAGTCGCCTTTTCTGAGTCCGCACGCTTTGATCTTCTGCGCGGAAATATAGGCGTCGCCGTCGCCGGCTTCGTAATTGTTGGCGCGTAAAAATCCGTAGCCGTCCGGAAGTATCTCGAGCACGCCCTCTTTGATTTCCAGGTTCTCCGGATCGATCTTTTCTTCGGCGACCTCTTCCGTCGTCTTTTTGGGAGCGAATCTCGTCTGCTGTCTGTCTACCGGTTTTTCCTGCTGCGGCGCCGGTTGAACGGGACGAGTCGGAACGGGCGTCTGCTTCTTATACTTATTTTGCGCAGGCGCCGCGCTAAACGATGGTTTTTCATCCGAATAAACAGGCGCGTTCTCGTTATCGAACGCATTAAAAGATGGCTTCGGTTCGTCTGCGAAAAACGTGTCGACTTTGTTCAAACCGGACAAAAAGTCCATACTGTACTCGCTTTCTTCCTTCTTTCTCAATTCGTTCATGTCTTGGCTGGAATCTCCGAAAGTAAGCGTCCCCGCTTTGGGCGGACGCCCGGGTCTTCTCTTTTGTCCGTCTTTTTTGATGTTTCTGTTGATCTCATCAATGGTATTGTGTTCCGTCAAAGCCATAATCTCCTTCACCAGTTCCTCTTTTTTAAGTGTGGTGGGACTCTTTACGCCCAGTTGCAGACCAAGTTCACGCAGTTCGCTCAGCTTCATTCCTGCCAAGGCTTCCCCCGAATAATGGAAATAATCCATGAAAATTCCTCCTGAATAATTTAAAGATCGCTCTATAAAAATGCTATGGGATTAAGTTATATTCTATGATAAATTTTTATCGAATATCCTGAAAATAACGTCGGTGTGTTTATATGATATAAAAATTTATTACCTTTGTCAATAGTTTTTATTCAATTAGTATTCGATCGTATATATTATTCAGCTGAAATTAAACATTTCACTTGATTTTTTTCATTGGAAATGGTATTCTATTTTAGCACGCGGGTGTAGTTCATCGGTAGAATGCGAGCTTCCCAAGCTTGAGAGGAGGGTTCGACTCCCTTCACCCGCTCCATGAAAGAAGCCTGGTTTGTTTGTCAAATCAGGCTTCTTTCAACTAAATCCGTCCTTACAGACGGGTGATATCGCCCTGTCGGACGGTGAAATCACACGGATTTAATTTCATCGCGAGCCAAGCGAACGATTTCACCGAAGGCGTAAGCCTTTGATATCATCGCCGCAACACAGCGATTTCACTCTTTAACAATCTTGATTAAATTCACTTTTCCACGCTGATTACATACATAGCTTTGCCATGATATCGAATAAGGATATCTCTTCCGCTTGACCGCGATCGATCCAACGAATATAATAAATGTCGCAAGGAGATAACTATGAGACTACTGATAGCAAGCGATATACACGGCTCTAACGCCGCAGTTAAAGTTCTGCAACAAAAATTGGTCGACGAAGGCGCGGAAGAATTGATTTTGCTCGGCGATATTTATAATCACGGCCCGCGCAATCCTTTCCCGGAAGAATACGCGCCCATGAAAGTCGCCGAAGCGCTGAACAAAATGAATAACTTGACCGTTATCAAAGGTAACTGCGACAGCGAAGTGGACGAAATGATCTCTTCTTTCGTGTTTTCGGAAAGCGCTTACGTCTTTTCCGACGGCAAAAAGATATTCTTAACGCACGGTCATAAATATAACGAAAACACCCTGCCCGCCGGATGTAAAGTCATTATTTACGGGCACTTCCACGTCGGATTTATCAAAGAAAAAGACGGCGTTATCATCGCCAATCCGGGTAGCGTTTCTTTGCCGAAAAACAATTCCGAACCGAGCTATTTATTACTCGCAGATGGTAAATTGCAACTGAAAAGCATATCATCCGGCAAGGTCCTTGCCGAAAAGGACCTTTGATTTTTACGAAAAAATCATATTATGCACGACGCCGTTGATAGCGCCTGCGATCACATCGGCATAGTCCCGGCACAAAAAGTCCGTTTCTCTCGCGGCGACGACTAAACCGTTTATGTCGTCGTCCGTTTTTATTTTTCCGGCGGAATATTCGCTCAGTATCCTGGTCGCATAAATTACCAGCGGCACGCCTATCGCAAGGACGGGAATTTTCAACGAATCAAACGTAAGACTTTTTTTCGCGTTTCCTACCCCGCCTCCCGGTTCTATCCCCCCGTCGGAAAACTGCACGGTTTTACCCAATCTCGACACCGAAGAAC
>JAGAEK010000064.1 GCA_017828835.1 Oscillospiraceae bacterium
GTTCCTGATGTACTTCTTTGACCATTTACTAGCATCATTATTCTTTTAGGCGGTTTAATTGTAAGAGTATAAAAATATTTGTGACCATTTACAAAAGTTGGTGTTTTAGTTTGTATTCTTGCATTATCTGTTGCTGATGTAATAGTTGCAGTTAAAACATTATTGGTGGCTGATATATTACACCCGGTTTTTGACCAATCACTTACACTTGCAAAGTTTCCGTTTTTTACAAGCTGATTGAAAACGAGGCTTTTACCTCCGATTTTATTGAGCTCGGCGTATTTGGCGGCATCTTCGGGAACGGTGAGAGTATAAGCAGAGGAAGTATCCGATTCGGGATCCCAAACGGTACCTTTTGAAACTTCGAGCAGATTTGAGATCAGTTTTTGAGTAATCGTCAGTTGGATACCCGATGCTTTTTGAGCGACGCTGTTCCAAAGTGCGGTATCGGCGGCGGAAATACCGTCGAGCAAAAGCTTGTTCAGGTGGACGTGCCGGGCAGAGGTGTTGAGGCCGACGTTAACCTTTTCGGAATCGGAGAAATTGTTTTCGGAGAGGTTCGGGGACAGGTCGCCGAGAGCGAGTGCGATACTTTCTCGCGTAACGGAGGCGGTACCGAGCCTGTCGAGAGAAAAAGAAACGGGAGAAGGAGAGGTGACGTTAAAAGCTGCGGACATCAGTCAATCTCCTTTCCCGAAATACTTTCAATGACGTCGATGGGATCTATAACGGCGCCTTGGATATTACCGGACGAAAATTTTATTCTTGCTTCTGCCGGTTGTCTGCCGCACATACCGAAGGTTTCGCGCTGAGTCAGCGGGAAGAGGAATTCTTCCGAAGAAGGATCGTAGACAACCTGACCGGGATAGGTTTTGGAAAGATTACCGACGGTAAATTCGATTTTTTCGACGTCGCCGATGTCAAATCCGGTACCTTTGATTTTAAGGCTGTATTGATCTCCCTGCATCATTTCGCATCGCCTCCCTCAATATGTTTTTGCATAAGGTTAAGATTAGTTGACATAGATTTTTCCTTTCTTTTTTAAGATCTTAAAGAGATTGTGGCGTAAGCCCGACGGACGGGATTTTTCTCCCGGTATATTTTCAAAATCTTTCAGTGCGGATTGATTTTTGAGAGGATAAGAATTATACTTAAATCAGAGGATTTGCTTGACAACAATAGTATGTGTTGTTATAATAAATATAAACTTTTGTTACGGTTTAATAGTAACACACAACAGAAGTAATGTCAATAGTAAAAGAAAAATATTTTCGGGGTGAAGACGATGGAGATAAATGACAGGATAAGATCGCTCAGGATATCGAAGAAGCTCACGCAAAGGGACGTCGCGCTGTATACCGGGGTGACGGAGATGAGCGTAAGATGCTGGGAGAGCGGGAGCAAAAATCCGTCGATGCAGGCGATAATATTGCTTTCGAAACTCTACGGCGTAAGCGCTGATTTTTTGCTCGGAGTGGAGGAAAAAGAGATAACGCTTCCGTGCGACAAGCAAGAGGCGAAGCTGCTTGAGGACTACAGAGCGCTTGACGAGCACGGAAAAAGCGTCGTTGCGGCGGTCTGTGCGCTTGAAAAGGCGAGGATAGACAAAAAAGAACAGAGAAAAGAGATAAAGGGGTAACATTATGGAACTGTGCGCACTTATAGATTGTTCGCGGAATGCGGTGATGAGGCCGGAGGAATTGAAAAAATACGGACGTATTCTGTCGGAGATAGGATACAGTAAAATAGCGCTTTATATGACGGACGTTTACGAGATACCGTCGAGAAAAGCGTTCGGACATATGCGCGGAAGATACGGCATAGCCGAATTGAAGGATCTGAACGAGTATTTTAATGGGATCGGGATGGAGCTGATACCGTGCATACAAACGCTTTCTTATCTTGACGGAGTGTTCAAGTGGGGAGAGTTTGCTGATATAAACGACTGCGGCGGATCGCTGCTGCTCGGAGAAGAAAAGACTTACGGCTTTATCGAAGAAATGATAAGTTCGATCGCGAGCGCGGGACCTTTTTCGAGGATACATATAGGACTGAACGGAGACGCGATGCTGGGACACGGAAAATACTATTGTAAAAACGGGAGCGCCGATATATCGAAGGATCTTGAAAAGCATATTTCGCGGGTGTGCGGGATATGTGAAAAACACGGTATGATCCCGATGGCTTTCAGCGATATGATCTCGGGATACGTACGGACGTGCGGAATGAAGCTGCCGGAGAATTTAGAGCTTATGCACTGGGATTATTTCAGTGCAAGCGCCGAAGCTTACGCCGAAAAGATAAAGGAATTGAAAGAGATATCGTCCCGCGTTTACTTCCTTGGCGGAGCATGGAGTTGGGAGGGCTTTGCGCCCGACAACAGGACCGCCGAATACTTTATGAAACCGGCGATGGAGGGAAGTATTTCGGGGAAAGCGGACGGAGCGGCGTTCGGGATATGGGGAGACGACGGAGCGGAGTGCTCGAAATACGCCGTTTTACCGGCTCTTGTTTACGGAGCCTACGCCGCGAAAGGCGAGATGACGCAAGATATTGCGAAAGATACGGCATCCGGTTTCGAATCGGTGACGGGATGTAGTTATAAATCGTTTATGCTGTTGGACGAGCTTAACATCAGAAGTGCCCGCCACGGCGACTGCTGTGCAAAATATCTTTTATATAACGACGTGTTTTTGGGATTGCAGGACTGGCGGATCGACGGAAGCGAGAACGGCTATTACGAAGAACTTTCGAAAAAGCTGCGGCAAGCCGTAACGCAGATCGCTCCGGAATACAGATATATATTCGATACCGCGATCGCGCTTTCCGGGGTACTTGAAATAAAATCCGAACTCGGAGTCAGAACGAGAACCGCCTACAAAGCGGGAAATTTGTCGAAAATTGTCGAA
>JAGAEK010000065.1 GCA_017828835.1 Oscillospiraceae bacterium
CGACTCTTGAGCGTCATGAAAAAATACTTACCGAACTCGCGAGATCGATGAATATAACCGTCGGCGCGATATACCGTGAGGTGGTTTCGGGAGACACGGTATCGTCGCGTCCCGAAGTCAGAAGACTGCTTTCCGAAGTTGAGAGGGGAATGTGGGACGGCGTGCTCGTTATGGAGATAGAACGGCTTGCGAGAGGGGACGCGGTGGACCAGGGGATCGTCGCACGCGCGTTCAGATACAGTCAGACGAAAATCATCACCCCGCTCAAAATCTACGATCCGCTTAACGATTTTGACGAGGAATATTTTGAGTTCGGACTTTTCATGTCCCGCCGCGAATACAAAACCATAAACAGACGCCTTTCACTCGGACGTTTGTCGTCCGCGAAAGAAGGAAAATTTGCAGGCTCCGTCGCGCCTTACGGTTATAGATCAGTCAAACTACGCGGACAGAAAGGTTATTCTCTGGAAATCATTCCGTCCGAAGCCGAAATTGTAAAGCTTATATTTTCGTTATATCTTTCGGGTATTCCGGGAACTTCTGATCTTTCTCCGGGTGCCGGAGCGATCGCGGAATATCTTTCGTCTCTTGCCGCTTTGCCGCGCCAAAGTACACGCTGGAGCGCTTCTTCGGTCCGAGAAATACTTAAAAACCCGGTATATATAGGTAAAATCCGTTGGAACCACAGAAAAACCGTCAAAAAAATAAAAGACGGCAACGTTTATTTTTCACGGCCACGTTCGAAAAATTATTTGCTTACCGACGGTCTGCATCAGCCGATAATATCTGAAGATATATTTTTCAAAGTGCAGTCGCGGCTTGGGTCTTATCTGCCGATACCTTCAGAGAAACTTATGAAAAATCCGTTTTCGGGTATAATAATATGCGGATATTGCGGCAGAAAAACCGTTCGCAAACCGATGCCGGACCGTAAAGATATACTTATCTGTCCTTATTGCAGACAAAACGCTTCCGTAAGGCTAGAACTCATAGAAAAAGCCGTTATATCAACCTTGGCAACAAAATTTGACGGATATAATATCGATATTCACATAAATCCTTCCGTACCGCCGTCGACGGCGGGCGCTTTACAAAATTCGGCAGCATATTTTGAAAAAAGACTTGAACGTATATACGATCTGTTTGAGCGCGGGATATATTCAGAAGACGATTTTTTAAAGCGCCGTACTGCTCTCGAAAAATCGATCGAACTTGCGAAAACAAATTTAAAACCGATCTCTTGCTCGGTTTCATCACCGATAAATTTCAGCGGTTCCGTATCGGAGCTTTATTCGGCGATTCCGGAGGCGGAAGGTAAAAATGCGTTGCTTCGTACCGTGTTTGACCGTATCGTTTATATGAAAAGTAAAAAAACCGCACCGGACGATTTTTTGCTTTCGTTTTTTTCGAATCTTCCGCCGCGGTGCTGACATCTGCGCGGTACCGACGAATTAGCTCATGTGGAAATGGTTTCCGCTATTCTTTATCAGCTTACGAAAAATATGTCTTCGGACGACATCGTTTCCTCCGGGTTTGATGCTTATTTCGTCGACCATACTTCGGGGATTTATCCTCAAGCGGCATCCGGAGTTCCGTTTTCCGCGTCTACGATCGATTCCTCCGGGGACCCGATATCGGATATTAACGAGGATCTTGCCGCGGAGCAAAAAGCCCGCGTGACCTATGATAATATCCTTTTCTTCGCGGATGATCCCGACGTCAGAGATCCGATCAAGTTTCTTCGCGCAAGAGAGATCGTCCACTATCAACGGTTCGGAGAAGCTCTCCGTATAGTTACGGATAATCTTAATTCCAAAAACTTCTATGCGTTTAATCCGGCGAACTCTGCTCGCTGATTTTTGTTGTTCCTGCAATGCGCCCGCCAAAGCGACAAAGTCGCTTTGTTCCGGTTTTTCGTATATTTTTTGCTGATTTTACGCCGTTTTCAAAAACCGGAAACTTTCCAAAGGCATACGCCTTTGGAAAGTGCGGGCGCATGGTACGATCGGTCCGGATAGGTTGACAAAGAGCGGTGTAAAGCGTATAATTGTTTTAAATCTTTGAAAGGACGGCGATGACCGTGGGCGAGAAAATATCAACAAAAACGATCACGTTGAATCGTCAGGTCCATCATGAATATTTTGTTGAAGAGACTTTTGAAGCCGGTATAGAGCTTTGCGGTACGGAAGTCAAATCTTTGCGGCAGGGAACGGTAAATCTCAAAGACAGTTGGTGTGAGATACAAGACGGCGAAATTTTTATAAGAGGTATGCATATATCTCCTTACGAAAAGGGCAATATTTTCAACAGAGATCCGCTTCGGGTAAGGCGCCTTCTCATGCACAAAAACGAGATACTTCGTTTGTTCGGAAGAGTAAAGCAGCAGGGCTATGCGATAATTCCGCTGTCTTTATATTTCAAGGGCTCGAGAGTAAAGGTCAGCGTAGGACTTTGCAAAGGTAAAAAGTTATACGACAAACGTCAAGATGACGCAAAACGCGACGCAGAACGTGAAATCGAAAAAATTATGAAGGAGAAAAGATATGATTAGCGAAAACGTAGAAATTAAGGTAAGAACATACGGTGCGGCTGAATTCAGTCCGTATCTGAAATGCTACGTTCCGGAGTTGAACGATGCGATACCCCCGTCATTTCACAAGCCTGCAATAATAGTCTGTCCGGGTGGTGGGTATGAATTCCGTTCATTCCGTGAGGACGAGCCGATCGCGTTGGAATTTGCTGCGAGAGGGTTTGCCGCCTTCGTGCTTGAATACAGCGTTGCTCCCGCGGTGTTCCCGCAGGCTCTGTGCGAATTGTGCGAAGCGATCGCGCACGTCAGGTCAAATGCGGAAAAATACGGCGTTGATCCGAAAAAAGTTTTCGTATGCGGATTTTCCGCGGGCGGACATCTTGCGGCTTCGGCGGTTACAATGTATGATTCCGAAGAGGTCCGCGAATTTTTGGGCGGTACATCCGAGGATCACAGACCTGACGGAGGAATACTCTGCTATCCTGTAATATCAAAAAACGTTGATACCCATCAAGGTTCGTTCACCGCGCTTCTCGGCGAAAGAAAAGAGGACCGCGAGATGCAGCAAAAAGTTTCTCTTGAAACTCATATAAACAAAAACACTCCGTCATGTTTCATTTGGGCTACGTCCGACGATCAGGGGGTTCCGGTTCATAATTCAATTTTGTTTGCCCAAAAACTCGCTGAAAACGGCGTAAAATTCGAACTTGAGATATTCCATAGCGGTTATCACGGGCTTGCGCTTTGCAACGAATATACGTCAAACGGAGATTTGCAGTACAAGGAATATCACAGATGGGTCGACAACGCAGCGAACTGGGTGAAAAATAATTTCAGATAAAATGGGGGCGTAATGGTTTCGACGGGGACTCCGAGTCTCAATAAGCGCGCGGTGGCGCATAACCACCTTAAAATGTGCAAATTTTAAAATTAAACGACAATAATAGTTTAGCTTTCGCGGCCTAATTTAGGCTGCGCATCCAAAGGTGAAGGACCACGAGCTCCTGCGGGTGTCATTTTAGTGGTGAACGCCATCGGCTAAGCTTTGCTCCGACGGTGTATAATGAAGCTACTGAATCCGTCAGCTTGTTTATCAGCGGTCGGAAGAGGGAAAGTCAAACGATAAACTAAGCGCGTAGAAAATTGTGAGGATGGGTTTTCGGACAGGGGTTCGACTCCCCTCGCCTCCACCA
>JAGAEK010000008.1 GCA_017828835.1 Oscillospiraceae bacterium
ATACGATAATGAAGATTGTATACCTATCTTGATAAAAACAGTTAAAAAACAGGAACCTGACGCCGAAATCAAAATTTTGTAACGGAGCGAATCTATGAAAAAGAAAATCATTCGTATTGCGATCGGTATCGCGCTTCTTTTGTCGGGTATCGTTTTTGAAAGCCGCTCTTTTCTTGTATCTCTGATCCTTTTTGCGATAAGTTTCATTGTATCCGGATACGATATAATATTGAAAGCTTTCAAAAATATTATCCGCGGAAAGGTATTTGACGAAAATTTTCTTATGTCCGTAGCCGCAATATCCGCATTTTGCATCGGAGAATATCTCGAATCCGCCGCGGTGGTGATTTTTTATCAGATCGGTGAAACTTTTCAAAACTACGCCGTTTCAAAATCAAGAAAATCCGTTTCGGCTCTAATGGATATAAAACCGGATTTCGCAAATCTTAAAACAGAGGACGGCATTTTAAAGGTCGCACCTCAAGACGTTAAGATCGGCGATATAATCATAATCCGTCCCGGAGAAAAGGTACCTCTTGACGGCGTTATCGTTTCGGGAAATTCTTCCGTCGACTGCTCGCCGATCACCGGAGAATCGATCCCCGCAGACCTCTGCGAAGGTAACGAGATAATAAGCGGATGCGTCAATATGTCTGGGGTCATTTTCGTCAAAGTTACAAAAGAATATTCCGAATCCACCGTGAACAAAATTCTCGATCTGATCGAAAACGCCATAAGCAAAAAATCGAAATCCGAGAATTTTATAACCGAATTTGCACGCATATATTCTCCGATAGTAACTGCAGCCGCCGTTCTTGTCGCTATCATCCCTCCACTTCTCTTTCACGGCGCCTGGTACACCTGGATCTACAGAGCTTTATCCTTTTTAGTAGTTTCCTGCCCGTGTGCGCTCGTAATTTCGATACCCCTCAGTTTTTTCGGAGGTATCGGCAGAGCATCAAAGCTCGGGATACTTATAAAAGGCGGAAAATACGTGGAGATCCTTGCTTCTCTCGATACAGTCGTGTTTGACAAGACCGGAACTCTGACGACCGGCGCATTTTCAGTATCGGATGTCATACCGGCAGGCGTTTCTGAAAACGAACTGCTCCGACTTGCGGCTCATGCGGAAGCTTTTTCAAATCACCCTATTTCAAATTCGATAAAATCATTCTACGGAACCCCTTTAGATCTTTCTTTGGTTTCCGACGCTGAAGAACTCCCCGGTTACGGCATTTCCGCAACGGTCGAAGGCAAAAAAATGCTTGTCGGAAATTCAAAACTTATGAGTAATAACAACGTCTTTTTCGATGATACTCCCGTTTTCGGCGCCGTCGTCCACGTCGCCGCTGACGGCGAATATCTCGGAAAAATCGTGATTTCGGATACTGTAAAGCAAGACGCCTTTACAGCCATAAAATCACTGAGAGCCGTCGGAATAAACAACGTCGTCATGCTCACGGGAGATAACCGTAATTCGTCAAAAAGAATCGCCGACTCTCTCGGTATCGACAAGGTATATTCCGAGCTTTTGCCGGAGGATAAGGTCTCAAAGCTAGAAGAAATAGCGTCTTCGGGAAAACATACCGCCTTTATCGGCGACGGTATCAACGACGCTCCCGCTCTTGCAAGAGCCGACGTCGGGATCGCGATGGGAGCTTTCGGCTCAGACGCCGCGATCGAGGCCGCAGATGTCGTACTTATGAACGACGCTCCCTCGGATATTGCAAAAGCCGTTGAACTTTCAAAGCACACTATGAACATCGTAAAACAGAACATCGTCTTTTCTCTGTCTGTAAAACTCGCCGTTTTTATTTTGATCTCGTTGGGACTTGCACATATGTGGCTCGCAGTTTTTGCCGACGTCGGCATCGCTTTTCTCGCAATTCTCAACGCGCTTCGTACTTTGAAATAAAATCTCCGATAAACCGTTTTATTCTTCCTTATTATGTTGACATTACTGATTTTCTAATATATAATTTAGATTATTAAAATTTCGCCTAAAAGGAGGTCACGTATTATGATTAATACTAAAAATAAATTCTTACTCGATTGGATAGACGAATCAGCTAAACTCACTCAGCCCGATTCTATAGTTTGGATCGACGGAAGCAAAAAACAGTTAGATGAACTTCGTGCCGTTGCCTGCAAAACCGGAGAAATGATAAAACTCAATCAAAAAAAGCTTCCCGGATGCTATCTCCACAGAACCGCGGTAAACGACGTCGCCCGTGTTGAAGGACGCACTTTTATCTGTACCGAAAAGCAGGAGTCTGCCGGCCCTACCAATAACTGGCTGCAGAAAGACGAGGCGTATAAAACTCTTCGTAAAATCTACAAGGGCAGTATGAAAGGCCGCGTTATGTACGTTATCCCCTACTCAATGGGACCTATCGGCTCGAAATTCTCGAAAATAGGTATCGAACTCACCGACTCTATCTACGTTGTTCTCAATATGGCGATCATGACTCGCGTCGGTCAGAAAGTTCTTGATACTCTCGGAGAATCAAACGATTTCGTCCGCGGACTTCATTCAAAAGCCGATCTCGACGAGGAAAAAAGATATATCTGCCATTTCCCTGAAGATAACACTATTATGTCCGTCAACTCGGGATACGGCGGAAACGTGCTTCTCGGCAAAAAGTGTTTTGCTTTGAGAATCGCTTCCTACCTTGGAAAACAGGAAAAATGGATGGCGGAACACATGCTTATTCTCGGTATCGAGGATCCTAAAGGCAACGTTAGTTATATTGCCGCCGCATTCCCGTCCGCCTGCGGCAAAACAAACCTCGCAATGCTGATACCGCCCGAAATTTATGCCTCAAAAGGTTATAAAGTATGGACGGTCGGAGACGATATCGCCTGGCTCAGGATCGGTCCCGACGGTCGGCTTTGGGCTGTAAACCCCGAAGCGGGATTTTTCGGCGTCGCACCCGGAACTAATATGAAATCCAATCCGAACGCGCTGAAAGCTTCCATGAAAAACTCGATATTCACCAACGTTGCTTATGATATCGACCATAATACAGTCTGGTGGGAAGGCTTGAACAATGATCCTCCCAAACACGCATTGAACTGGAAAGGCGAGCCTTGGGATCCCGCCTCCGGCGAAAAGGGCGCTCATCCGAACAGCAGATTCACCGCTCCCGCCAAAAACTGTCCCTGCATAAGCTCTGAGTTTGAAAACCCCGACGGCGTTCCGATATCCGCTATCGTATTCGGCGGAAGAAGAGCCAAAACCGCTCCCCTCGTCTATCAGGCGAGAAACTGGGAACATGGTGTATTCGTCGGCTCGATCATGGCTTCCGAAACGACCGCTGCCGCTTCCGGCGCAGTCGGCGTCGTACGCCGCGATCCTATGGCTATGCTTCCTTTCTGCGGATATCATATGGGCGATTATTTCGCACATTGGCTCGAGATGGGAAAATTGCTCGGAGATAAGGCCCCGAAAATCTTTAACGTAAACTGGTTCAGAACTGACGAAAACGGAAAATTCATCTGGCCCGGATTCGGAGATAACCTTCGCGTTCTTCTGTGGATACTTGCAAGATGCAACGGCTCCATAGACGCTGTTGAAACTCCTATAGGCCTTGAACCGAAACCTGAAGACATAAACATCGACGGTCTCGACATAAGCCGCAGCACATTGAACGATCTTCTCAGCGTAGACAAGGCATGCTGGCTCGAAGACGTTGCCGGTATCAAAGAATTCTATAAAAAAATCGGTGATAAACTTCCCGCAGCTCTCAGATCGGAACTCAAAACACTTGAACAAAATCTTAAATAATCTTTATCACAACATGAAAATCTCCCGCCTTGAACGGACGGGAGATTTTTTATAACTTTTTTTGATTTTATTGTTTATTTGATAATGAAAACATGGTATAATAAATAAGGTTCAATTTTCGGAATTATCAGAATAAATTTGAATACTATTAAAACACGGAGGCGTCTATAATGAAAAAATACGGTATAATTCTGTTGATCATCGGCATAATATTGCTCGCCGGTTCCATTGTAGCCGCTCTTCTTTTGGATTCCGTGATTTCCACCATTACTCTTTACGCCTCGATCGTTATAAATATTATTGCGGTCTTTTTATTGTTTTCATCAAAAAGTCAAAATAACCGCCGACATTAAAAAGGAGAACCTCTTATGAATAACTCTTTCAGACGCACTTGGGCTGAAATCGATCTCGATCATTTAAAATATAATATCTCGCAGATACGTTCTCTTCTTTCTCCGGAATGTATGATAATGTCTGTCGTGAAAGCCGACGCTTACGGCCACGGAGAAGAGTATACCGCAAAATATCTCGACGGCTGCGGAGTTGATTGGTTCGGTGTTTCAAATCTCGACGAAGCTATCACCCTTCGCCGTCAGGGAATCTCAAAACCGATCCTGATCCTCGGCTTTACTCCTCCAGAGCTCTCGAAATCACTCGCCGAAAACAATATCACTCAATCAGTTTTTTCCCTCGATTACGCAAAACGGCTTTCAAACGCCGCTTTGCTTTCAAACGTGACAATCGACGTACATATAAAACTGGATACCGGTATGGGGCGCATCGGATTCAATGCGGTATCCGCTCTTTCCGACGCAAAATCCGCCTGTCTGCTTCCAGGCTTTAATATAACAGGTGTATTCACGCATTTTTCATCAGCAGACGACCTCTCCCCTTCGTCAGTCGAATACACGGAGCATCAATTCGATCTGTTTATGCGCGCCGTATCCGCGCTTGAAAACGACGGCATACGTTTCAAGGTAAAGCATTGCTGCAACAGCGCCGCTTTGATCCATTATCCGAAAATGCACCTCGATATGGTACGTCCCGGAATAATCCAATACGGCCTCCACCCCAGTTCCGCACAGGATTTCTTCCCGTTAAAACCGGTAATGCAGTTAAAATCCGTCGTCTCTCTCGTTAAATCGGTCAATAAGGGCGACTGTATCAGCTACGGCAGATCTTTTACCGCCGAAAAGCCCATGAAGATCGCCACCGTCGCCATCGGCTATGCCGACGGATATTTCCGCTCTTTTTCAAACTGCGCCTACGTTCTTATTCACGGCAAAAAAGCACCGGTTATCGGAAAGGTATGTATGGATCAACTTATGCTCGACGTTTCTGATATAGACGACGTATCCTCTGGCGATATCGTAACGCTCTTCGGAAACGACGGCGACGCCTCTCTCCCAGTCGAAACTTTAGCTGAACTCGCCAATACCATAAATTATGAAGTGATCTGCCATATCGGCAGAAGAGTTCCCCGCGCTTATTTTTCCGAAGGAAAATGTATAGATACCGTTAACTACCTAGCCGGCGGAGGTAAAATATTTTAATTTGTATTTGACTTTTTCGTTTTAAAAATGCTATAATGTTCCCATACCCGCAGGGTTAGTTCATCGGTAGAACAGTCGCTTCCCAAGCCACAGAGGCGGGTTCGATTCCCGTACCCTGCTCCATGAAAACGCAATCGGCCTGTAACGACTTATTGCGTTTTTTTGTTTCAATATTATCCAGCAAGTAAGGAGGCAATTTTATGTATTCAAAAGAAAATCCGTGGATCGCCGAGCGCGAGGCTACGGTCTGCACCTGGAAATTCGATTATAACCGCGGTCATGTAAGTAATATAAATGTTTCTCTTGTAAACGACTTTATGTGTCTTTCGGAGCGTCAGCTGAAAAACTACGCGCAAATGCTGAAAGAATGCGGAATGACGGGCGTTCAAGTGATGGATATCTGCGCCGCATGGCGTGCATCCGGCAGTTGGGAAAACGTCCACGACAAATTCAAAGCGTTTGCTAATGCCTGCCACGAGATCGGGCTGAATTTCACCGTCTGGTGTTGGGCGGCTGAATTTTCCGGTTACGGTTGGAGTGATCCGGATGTGGTCTACTGTAATTCCGACCCTTCAAAGCCTGCTTATGAGGACGAACGTGTCCGCGCGTTTTTTAATAAATATTACGATATTTACGCCGATCTCGCACCTTACGCCGACCGCGTTATAACTCACTTTTTCGATCCTGGAAATCTTACGGATATTCCGAGTATCATATATTTCATAAAACTGCTTGAATCGAAATTCAAATCGAAAAATCCAAATATAAAGATCGCCGTAGACACTTGGGGCTGTCCCGCAGGGTATCCAGAGGCGCTCGTCGACGCGGGAATGAACGACGTCATGCTCATGGAACTTCCGTTTTTACCCGTATGGCGTCAGCCCGGCAAGCGCGCCGCATTCCGCGAGGGTGTGAAAAAACTCGGCTGTGACCTCGGCTCATGGGGCTGGTACACCACCGATATGGAAATAGACCAACTGGCTATTATGACGGTCAACAACCGCTCTTTAAAGGACGTTTTCAACCAGACTCGTGCGCAGGCAGATCACGTTTTGACTCCGCGCTACTGGAGCGATACGGATTCTTACCACATTCTGAACTTTTTCTCGCTTTACTCGGCAGGACACCTGCTTATCGATCCGGACGACGACCCTGATAAATTACTGCGCGACTCAGCGCGCGCCGTAACCGGAAGCAACAAGGAAAACGAAAACCGTCTCGTCTCCGTTCTCGAATTAATACGCGACGCGAGAAGCGGCGACAGTTGGGACAGTTACTGGTGGACGGAACCCGGATACATACTGAAAAACTATAACGGCAGCATTCTGAGCCGTGTTGACAGCGCAATATCCGCGCTCGAAAAGCTGATAACCGAGCCCGAGCCGACGGACGGTATCGCTTTCCCGCTTACCAGAAACCAGCTTTACAGACTCATCCTGCCGCATTTATATCAAATAAAGCAGTACGCCGAATTTTCTCATGATTTTGAAACAATAAAGAAAATGAAGCAAAATGGTGCAAGCGCTGAGGATCTGCAGAAAAAGATCGATGCACTTGACTGTGAGATACCGGAATACAACTGCGTAACCGGGCTCTGGGGGCAGGCCGAGGCGCGTGCCGCGTTTGAGCAAACGGCAGAATTCTGTGCTGAAAACGGATTGATCGCACCGCAAAGGAGCTCAGCGGTCAGATTTGAGCAAAAACGCCGTCTGATCGACTGTTTAAGAGTTAAACAGCGTGGCCAAATCGAACCAATTTTCGTCACTCCGTTGTTTTATGAGGGCGGTATTATAGGAGTGGAATACATCGCTTCTCTTCTGGAAGAGCTCGCAGCCGAAA